>JAJRZG010000346.1 GCA_024275365.1 Planctomycetota bacterium
ACGAATCCCGCAGGTCGCATCCAAATCCTCAGCCTGACGACCTTATTCGATGACTTCGCCCCCCGACCGCTTGCCGACGCCCTCCGGTGGGATTATCCTTGCCGACCTTGCGGGCGTAGCTCAACTGGATAGAGCACCTGATTACGGATCAGGAGGTTGAGGGTTCGAATCCTTCCGCCCGTGTTTGCAGTGGACAGCCAGTCAGGGCACCCACGCACTCCGCCATCATCACCTCGTCCAATCTCCACAATGCCCAACTGGCATGGTGCTTTCCTGCGGCTGGTGCCAGTTGATCGTGAGGAGAAAGAGCCAGCGTGTTGGCAGAATCTGTTGGAAAGCCTCCGATATGGCACCGAATCATCTGATTTTCTCGGGCAAGGTCTCACCGCCACAAGGACACTCATACCGCATTGCCACTTGGACACATGGGCGGTTTGCGGTATGGTGTCCCCATGCAGCGAGGGTTCACGCTGATCGAGTTGTTGGTGGTTCTCGCGATTCTCGCGCTGCTTATCGGCATTCTGCTGCCAGCACTTGGCAAGGCTCGAGGCGCAGCTCGGGCGGGGGTATGTCTCTCAAACCAGCGTCAGATCGGCACCGCCATGGTCTTCTACGCCAATGAGTTTGACGGCTGGGTGCCGCGTGAGGCTGGTCAGGTCCCGGATATGTCCTGGGCGCAGGCGACGCGACCCTATCTTGATGAGCGGGCATCGCACACCGTGCCGATCAACGACTGGTACCGCAAGGCAGAATACTTTCACGACCCGGCTCGGCCAAGGGATGACCTCCACCAGTTGCATTATGTCGCCAACGGGCTGCGGTTTCGCAGGGATGGCACAGTCACACAGCGCCCGTCAAAGCGGATGACGAAGCTGAGTGTGACACCGTTCCCGTTTCAGACACTCTACCTGACCGGGTGGGCGGTTGATCCCAACAACAGCTACTACAACCGCATCTACCGGGACGGCGCGACCGACTTTTCGATTGCACAGGTTTATGATGTGTGGAGACGCTCACACATCAATGGCAGAGAGAACGCGATCCGGATCGCCCCGCAACGGCATGGCGGCGGAGCGAATGCGATCTTTCTTGATGGGCACGCCGAGCACAAGCAGAAGGCTTGGCTGCAGGAACTCCAGAACTGGAACGATCTTGATTACACGGTCTCTTCAGAAGACGGTTGATGCAGACATTCACTCGCGCGAGTAGGGCCATGGCATGAAGGGCACAATGAACGGGAAAAACACACACCGGTCGGGGTTCACGCTGATCGAGCTGCTGGTGGTCATCGCGATTATCGCGCTGCTTATCGGGATCTTGCTCCCCGCGCTTGGAAAGGCACGCGCTACTGCCCGGCAGACGATCTGCCTGAGCAACCAGAAACAGATCGGGACCGCGTTGATGATGTATGCCGACAACAACGACGAATGGATCCCGCGGACGGCGCAGGGGCTCGATGACATGAGTTGGCCACGGGCTACGCGGCCATACATGGACGAGAATGCGAGCCTGGAAGAGCCGGTGGGCGACTGGTTTCGGCGGGCCGAGTTTTTTCATGACCCCTCTCGCCCACGGGATGATCTCCACCAGATTCACTATGTGAACAACGGTCTGTGGTTTCAGCGGGACGGCCAGTACCGGGGCAGCAAAGCCAATAGCCGCCTCAGCGCGGCACCGTTTCCCTTCAAGACGCTCTATCTGACTTCGTATTCGGTTGACCCGAACAACAACTATTACAACCGGATATACACGCCACATGCGACGGATTTCATTATCGCTCTGTGGTACGATGTTTGGAACAAAACACATGTCACGGGGCGAGAGAACCTCAAGCGGATTGCACCAACCCGGCATGGCAAAGGGGCCAACACCATCTTCCTGGATGGGCACGCGGTGCTTAACAATGCCGACTGGATCCTCGATATCAACAACTGGAACGACGGCATCCCGATCAAGTAACTTGCTGTGAATCCGCCCTGGGAGGAGCGGCGGGGTTCCCAGAAGCCCGGAGCCCCATCCACGGCGATGTACTCCACTCCCCATCCCATGCGGAACAGGTGATTCCAGCCTGAATCTCATGCGGAGTAGCATGAGAAATGAAGTACAATTCCGGAGGGGCAGAATACTTGGAAGCACGAGAACTTCGCGGGATCCATATAACCACACCCCCTCTCGGAATCTGCACACAGGCAACTTGCCTACTCCCCCACTACCGTCACATGCCCCACCTTTCGCCCTGCTTTTTCCGCCTTGCCGTAGGCGTGCAGCCGCAGCCCCTCCTCGCTCAGTAACTCCTCGGCTGCGGGTATGTGGCCGATCAGATTCCGCATCTCCCAGGTGCAGATCGTCCGCGTCGAGCCCAGAGGCAGGCCGAGCACCGCCCGCAGGTGGTTCTCAAACTGGCTGCACGCGGCTGCGTCGATCGTCCAGTGGCCGGAGTTGTGGACTCGCGGTGCCATCTCGTTGGCGCTCAGCCGCCCCCCACCCCGTCCATCGGGCCTCTCGAACAACTCCACCGCCAGCACGCCGACATACCCGAGCCCGGCCATCAGTGAGGCCACCCCCGCCCGCACCCGGTCCAACTCGGCCGGGTCGGCTGCCTCCCCAGCCGGGTGCGACCGCACGAGAATCCCGCCCTCGTGTTCGTTGCAGACGGGGTCGTAGTGCCGAACCTCGCCCCCCTTCCCCCGCACCGTCAGCAGCGAAATCTCCCGCGAAAACGCGATGAATCCCTCCAGCACGAGCCTGACTCTTTCGCCCCCTGCACCGCCGAGTTCGGCCCATGCGGTCGGGATATCCACCGCCTCGCGGAGCACCACCTGCCCCTTGCCGTCGTAGCCGCCCCGGCAGGTCTTGAGCACCGCCGGCAGGCCGATCGCCTCGACCGCCTCGCGCAGCTGCGGCTCGCTCTCGACAAGCATGTGCGGGACAGGCTCCAACCCGTGCGCGCGCAGCAGTGCCTTCTCTTCCATCCGGTCCTGCGCAGCGGCCAGGGCGGTGATCGCCGGGTGCGTCTCGACCCGCTCGGCACACCAGGCGGCTGCCTCGATCGGGACATTCTCGAACTCGTAGGTCACCGCATCGCAGTCGTCGATCAGTCGGCCCAGTGCTGCTGTGTCGCCATAATCGCCCACGACCAGCTCCGTCACCTGCCCGGCGCACGCCTCGGCATCGGGATCAAAGCACCGCACCCGCACGCCGAGCCGGTGTCCTGCCAGCGCGAGCATCCGTCCGAGCTGCCCGCCGCCGAGCACGCCGACGATCATGTCCCGGATCCCGGTCGGCGCGGGTCGGGATCACCCAGCACCTTTGCGGTCTGGGCTGCTCGGTGCTGCTCGACCGCCTCGGCGATCTCCGGCCGCGAGAGGCCCACGATCGAGGCGGCGAGAAGCCCCGCGTTGATCGCCCCGGCCTTCCCGATCGCCAGCGTCCCCACCGGCACCCCGGCCGGCATCTGCACGATCGAGAGCAGCGAGTCCATCCCCTGCAACGCCTTGCTCTGCACCGGCACGCCCAAAACGGGCAGGGGCGTCTTGGCGGCGAGCATCCCCGGCAGGTGGGCTGCCCCGCCGGCGCCGGCGATGAGCACCTCAATGCCCCGTCCCGCAGCCTCCTCGGCAAACGCAAACAGCAGGTCGGGGGTCCGGTGCGCGCTCACCACCTTCGACTCGTGCGGCACGCCGAGCGTGCTGAGCACCTCGCACGCATGGGACATCGTCTCCCAATCGCTCTTTGACCCCATCACCACGGCTACGAGCGGATTCATCGGCAGGTCTCCTTCTATGACAAGGACCCGATGGTAGCTCCGTGCTGGCACACCCACGAGCCACGGAAGCCCCAAACACCTTCCGAAGCTTTGCAAGCTCAGCATCGGCATCCGGAACATACCTCGTCGTCAAACACCCCAACCCGCACAACCCCACCCTTTCGGCACACTCCTGCTCCCAACCTCTGGTCTTGACCCAATCCCGTCCCTTCCCCGAGCCGACGGTCGATGCACCGGGCTCCCACACGGAGCCGGCATTCTGACAACCCAAGAGAGACCCGTCATGCAGCACAAGACCCCCCGCGTTGACAACCATCGGCTTGAGACCCTCGAAAACCGCTGCCTGCTCAGCGGCGACATCGAACTCATCACCCTCGAGATCGGAGCTACACCCGAATCGGTCATCTTCGCCGACTTTACCGGCGACGGGATCACCGACACAGCTGTTCTTGTGCCCGACTCGAACACTATCCAAGTTTGGACCCAGGATTCAGGGAACGGCTATTTCGACCCCTTCTTCGAGTTTGCCGCCATTGATGGGGACTTTGCCGACGCACAACGGCTGCAAGTGCTCGATGTCAACGCCGACGGGATGATCGACCTGGGCTTCTTTGATGCCGGGACGAAGCGGTTTACCACCTATGTCAACAACGGCGACGGGACATTCGACTTTGCTGGGGGCATCCAGCTTGCGGATACCGCGAACGGGATCGTCCTGATCTACGACGCGATGGGGCCGACCGCTGAACCCGTTGGACCCTGGATCGGCTCAGATGACTTCGGGGCAAGCCGAGAAGGTTTTGGGGAAGGCGGCGATGACAATGGCAACGGCGATGGCGGGGGCGGGGGTGACAACGGGAGTGGCCACGGTGACGGGGATGATGGCGGCTACGGAGGTGATGGCGGCTACGGAGGTGATGGCGGCAACGGGGGTGATGGCGGCAATGGGAACAACTCTTTCGAGCACTTCGTCGGTGAGCCCTTCATTGCAGTCTGGCATGAATCTCTCGGGGCGCTTCAGATCGTGGAATCGACCCTGCTCCTGAGCAACTCTGACGGCACAGGTGGTGACGACACAGGTGATGGTGCAGAACATGATGCGATCGCCTGGCCCTTCAATGGCGGCTACATCGACATGCCCAACGGCATCTACTTCGCCACCGGCTCGGGGGGTGACGCGATGTCCATCATGGACTTTGACAACGACGGCTCGCCCGATATCGCCGTCACCAACCGCAACGACGACACCGTCAGCATCATCAGCTTTGCCCCCGAATATGAACAACTCATGATGGGCGGCTTTGACCCCGCGACCGACGACCCGATCGAAACGACCACCCTCGCTGTCGGCGATCAGCCCGTCCACATCAACGCCTTCGATGTCAATCTCGACGGCTTCATGGACATGATCGTCTCCAACGCTGGGGACGGGACATTCTCCATCCTCCCCGGCAGCGAGTCAGGCTTCGGGGCTGCCCAGACGATCGAGGTCGCCCCCGATCTCACCCAGGCATTCCTCAACTTCAACGCCTTTGGGAACGAACTCTTCGTGCTCGGGTTCAGTGCCGACGGCACCATCACCGAACTCAACTTTGTCGATGGCTCCCTCGAAGTCAGCAAGCAGGACGCGGGCTTCTTCCTTGCCAA
>JAJRZG010000347.1 GCA_024275365.1 Planctomycetota bacterium
ATATTCTTCATCACTCCGAGTGTCTCACCTTGGCCCATGAGAATGACCGCATTGAGACGGGTATTGAAGTCAACAAAGAGTTTGTCCTCGGGGCGCCCCTGGTTGTTTCGGCTGGAACGACCCAACATGCGCTCATATTGAAGCTCACTTGCAAGATTGCTCAGGGTGTCCTCGATATCGCTGACACGGGCGTTCTCGAGCGGGACGATCTCAAACTGTAACTCAGCAACAGCTGATAACTCCGAATCGAACCGCTCGACAAGCTCGAGGATTTGTTCATAATCTGCATCACCAGCGGCAACGATGAGCGTGCCACTGCGGCGGTCGCCGGTGATGGCGACACCCTGTTGGGTGGTGCGCCTGCCAGAGCGTTGGAGCGCCTGTTGGCGGTTTCGGAAAAATGTTGTGAGCGAAGCCGCGACCTCGGCAGCATCGGCGCGTTCGAGTGTGATCGAACGGACCGGCAGACCGGCTAACTCTGCGGTGTCGATCTCGGCGATGATGCGTTTGATCTCGACGATATCGTCGGGCTCGGCACGGATGACGAGCACACCCGAATCACGCTCTGCTGATATCTGGATGCGTTCTCGTTTGCCCTCGTCTTTGCCGATGATGATCTGTTCGAGGATGCGCTGGGTTACTTGCGGGTCGGCCTGGTCTAGCTTGATGATGGCCAGTTCGAGGCCATCGTCGGCTTGCTCAGCATCAGCGGTGGAGAGGAGATGCTCGATCTCCTCGTGTTGTGTCGATGAAGCGGTGACGAGGATGGAGTTTGTCCGGTTGTCGGGGACGAACTGGGCGCGGGCCATCTCGCGGGCGAGGGGGCCTTGTCGCTGGGCGTCAAAGAGCCTTTGGAAAGTTTGCGAGAGGTCTTGTGCACGGGCGTTTTCAAGGGTGTATCGCCGGATAGCGAGACGATCGGTGACGGGGCTCTGATCGAGCAACCCGATGAGGGAATCGATCATGCCAATGGCTTCGGCTGGCGCAGCGACGAGCACACTCGTGCCGCCCTGTGGGGCGGTGATGCGAACGAGGCTGGGATCGATACTTGCGTTGATCGGTTGACCATCTGGTTTGGTGATGGTGATATCCATGCCACGGACTCGGCGGGCTTGCCGACCACGCGGGCTGAGCGCAAAGAGGTCCTGAATAGAACGAACAGCTCGATCGGCTGTGATGTTTTCGAGCGGGTACACCTTGACCGTCAGCGCGAGGGTCGGGTCGAGCTGCGATATAGAAGCGACGAGCTTGCCGACGGACTGAAAGTCGATGTCGTTTGCCCAGACGATGAGGGCCGATCGGGAGGGGTCGATCTGGACCGCGACGCGGCCTGTAAAGCCGCCCGGGTTGCGGGTTGATGCCTGACCGATCTGGCGAACCGTTTGACTCACGACTTGGGAGAGTGCCTGCACATCGGCGGTGTCGGGGAGCGTGATGATGTGGACAGCCGAGGGCTTGGCGGGCATCTGCTGCGCAAGTTGGTCAGCGAGTTCAGCGATGCGGTCGGTCAAGCGGGGTGAGCCGATGATGATCAGGCTGTTGCTCGCAGGGTCGACTGCGATACGCACAAGGGGTTTCTCATCATCCACTTGTGCGTTCTGCGCGATCGCTGCTGCCGAGAGAAACTCGGGGAGGTTCAGGATGTGCGAGGGCCAGCGAAAGGGCATCGCGTCTGATGCGTCACTCCCCCTGTCCTCTTCGGCGGCCTGCTCTTTAAGCAACTCTTCGGTGGAGATGATCTCGACGCGGACTCCGCCTTGCTGTTCGAGGAGCCTCTGGATCGTTGCAGCCATCAGCGCAGCATCTGCCCGCGAGCGGTCGATGGGGATCATGCGCATCTGACGGGCGCTGGTGAGCGTGGCGTTATCGATATCGCTTGCGAGCTGCTCGATGAGGATCATCTGCTCGGGTGTGGCGCGGACGATCAGCGAGTTACCCCCGGCATCGACCCTGACAACGGGCGGGGTTGCCATGGAGGCGTCTTCTTCAAACATTGCCTCGATACTCGTTGCCAGCGACACCGCATCGGCGTTGAGCAGGGGGATGACGCGGACGATGCGTTGGCCACCCGGGGTCGTGGGTGGGATATCAAGCTCAGCGATGATCTCCTCGGCAAGCTCGATCACCGCCATCGGGGCAGCAATCACTACCGCATTGAGACGCTTCTCCGCCGCGACTCGAACCACCCCATCCTGGTCGGCAACATCCGGATTTCGCAGAATAATCTGATACCGCGACCACTCGGGCACGCTGTCGAGAACCGAATCCTGCGTGAGAATCTGCTCGATGATGGGCGCGAGTGACTCGGCCATTGCGTGCTTGAGTATGATGGTGCGCACCGCCATGCCGTTGGGCTCGACGGTTTCATCCATCGCCTGGATCAGCGACTCGGCCTGCGCGAGTCTTTCAGCAGAACCCGCAACAACAACCGTGTTACTCGTCGGCTCGGCGGTGGCGGTCGCGGGCGGCTCGCCGGGGGTGATGCCCGCGGCAAAGGCTATCTGTAGCGCCGTTGCGACCGAATCGGCAGAACCCTGAGTCAGCGGGAAGAGCCGCACCTGGACTTCGCGGCCAGAGGGGCGGTCGAGGGTCGCAACAAGCTCGCGGATGACCGGGGCGAGCGGGCCGGGCGCGCTGATGACCAGCCGATTGGCATCGGCATCAGAGGTGATACGCGGGGAAGCGATCGTCAGGCCCGCTTGTTCAGCGTCTCGAAGCGGTTGCGGCCAACGAGAGCGATCGCTCGCAAGAGCCTCGACCGTGCGCGCAACCGCGGTCGCGTCAGCATACTCAAGATCAACAACTGTCAGCTCGACATCGGGAAGGACAAAGGTCCGCTCGTCAAACTCGGCAAGCAGCTTCATGGCTTCGGCAATCTGAGCCTGGCTCCCGATGGCGACGACTGAGCGCGTGCCGGGCTCTGCGGTGAGTTCGAGTGGGTGTCGTTCCTGGGGCAGGGTCTCATCGACGATGCGAGAGACAAGCATCACCAGCTGCTGGGGTTCGGCATTTGCCGGAGTAAATGTCGCAACAGTGCGGTCGGCCTGCTCGGCGGGTTGGTCGAGACGCTCGATGATTGTCTTGGCCAGTTCGAGCGTTGCTGAGGGCGCAGAAACAATCAGCGAGTTTGTGCGAGGTTCGGCCTCAACGCGAATAGATGGCTTCTTAAACAAGTTCGGGTTGCGCGAATACCGCATCTGGTAGACAAGAATGCGGGGGTCGGTCTCCTGTTGTTCGACAAGCAGGCTCTGCACCATCTTCGAGATTCGTGCAGCATCGGCGTGCGTAAGCTCGAAGGTCTCGACACCCATCGTCTCAGGATCGACAGGCCGAACATCGAGCGGCTCGATGAGTGCCTCGACCTGTTTGAGATCAACACTCGCGCCTGAAAGGATGAGCGCATTGGACCCGGCTGCGGCGATGATGGTGACATCCCCCCCACCGGGGAGGTCCATGCTGGGCACCGTCAGCGTCAGCGTGCGGGCGACCTCACTCGCGTCGGCGTAGGTCAGTGGGAGCACATGGATCGTGCGACGGCCCGCAGCAGCCGACTCGGTATCGAGACTCTTGATGAGTTCTTCAGCGATCTGCTGGATGGAAACAGGGGCTGTGATAATCAGCGTGTTTGATGGGGTGTGCGATGCGACATCGAGGAGCGAGTCGATATCATCGAGCGAACGGCCTGCGCGTTCCTCCTCGACGCGGAGACGCGTCGCGAGCAGGTCGGTGAGAAGCACCTGCAACCGATCGGCCCGCGCAAACTTGAGCGGGTACATCTTCATCGACGGCTCGGGGCGGTCGGGGGTCTGGCCGAGTGAATCGAGCACCTCTTCGACATAGGTGAATATCTCGGTCGGGCCGCTGACGATCAGCGTTCGTGTGGTACCCTCTGTATTGATCGTGATTGGTGTTCGACTGCCGGCATGGAATGCGCCGCTGGTCGAGAGGTCGCGCAGTGTCTTGGCGACAACCGTCAGCTCGGCCCGCTCGATGCGGTATGTCCGCACCTCGACATCGTCGCTCATGTTCTGCTGATCGAGGCTCTTGACGATCTGCTCAAATCCGGAAAGCCTCAGGGCGGGCGCATCGACAATGAGTGAGTTTGTCGCCCGGTCGGCGCGGACAAAGACCTCCTTGGGTTGCCTGAGGTGCGGCATAGGCCGACCCCGCGAGTCGTAGGGCATCGGAGGCTCGGGGAACATCTCGTCGATGGTCCTGGCGAGTTCTTCGGCTCGTGCCCAGGCGAGCGGGAAGATGCGGATCTCGCGTCCCTCAGCGTCCATGGCTTGGGTTTCGTTGAGCTCGGTCACGATCTGCTCTATCTCTGGGAGCACATCGGGGTGGGCCGAGATGATGAGCGTGTTGGTTGCAGCATCGGCCTGAATATCGACCGGCTTTTTCGTGCGGTCCTCGACAGGGCGACTGGCATACGATTTCTGAAGCACCACCGCAAGGCCCGTCGCGTCGGTCGTGCGGAGGCGCAGAATGCGCAGCGGTGGTCGCTCGCCGGCCTGCTGGGCATCTATCGAGCGGACGAGCTGTTCGATGATCGCCATCTGGCTTGGCTGGGCGGCGACCATGAGCGAGTTGGTGGCAGCGATTGGCTCAAAGACGGGTGTCGGTCCGCCCTGCATGGTGATCGCCTTGTTTGCCGCGACCATCTCTTCGAGGAACTGCACAATGTCTGCAACCTTGGCAAGCCGAAGCTCGATCAGCCGAACCTCGCGGGCCGACCCGGTCTGACGCTGAAGCTGCTCGATGATCGTGACAAAGCGGGAGAGGCTGTCTGGGTCCCCCACGACTTCGAGTGAGTTGGAGTTCTCGTCAACAGAAACCTCGACGGGTTCACTGTCAATGAGTCCAGCACTCTGGGCTTCATAGATCGGCATCGCGCGGTCGCGGACTTGGGAGGCTGACACATTGGCGATGGGGATGATGCGCAGACTCTTCTCGATCGGCACTGCTGAGAGGCTCTTGAGAATCTCCTCGACCTTGGTAAAAGTCACATCATCACCAGCGACGATGAGCGTGCTCGAACGAGGCTCAGCCTGAATCATCACCTGAACCGCCTGCTTGCCGGGCTGGGCGGGGGCAGAGAGCGCACCCTGGCGAGCCAGCCCCGAGAGCGTCGAGGTGATCGTCCTGATATCACCCTTGACAACGCGGAAGGTGCGCAGTTCTGCTTGGGGCGGGACCTCCACGCGGTCGAGCTGGGCGGCGAGCTCTTCGAGGTCGGGGATGCGCTCGGTTGGCGCATCGAATATCAGCGAGTTACTCGAAGGATCGGCCGAGACATTGACCTCTTTCTTCTCACGGAGCCACGGCATAGGACGCTTGTAGCGGTCCATCGGCATGGGCGGCTCGGGGTAGAGCTTGTCCATCGCCGCGGCAACATCGGCGGCGCGGGCACTCTTGAGTGAGAAGAGCTTGGTGGTGCGCTCGGGCTCGGCTGCGCCCTCTTTATTGAGCATGTCAACATGAGCCTTGACATCCTCAAACAGGTCTTCGTGGGCCGTCACGATCAGCGTGTTGGTCTGTGCCTCGGATTGGATATCGACCGGCTTGGAAGTGCGTTCGGTCAGCGGGCGGTTGGCGTATCGCTTCTGGAGCATGCGAGCGACATTGTCCGCATCGGCGGTGCGCAACTGAAGGATACGCATCGGGGGCAGGTCGGCAGGTTCAGGCTTGTCGAGCCGTTGGACGAGCTGCTGCACGAGTGAGTGCTGGGCACTCTCTGCTGTCACAATGAACGAGTTGGTGCGTTCGAGCACCGTGACCGTCGGATCGGGGATCGCCCTGGACTCATCGATCGGATCGGCCGTAGAGAGGAGTTGCATGAGAGAGGGCAGGATTGTCGCGGCCTCGATGTTGCGCACATCGATCACGCGGGTTGTGCGTGCAGGCGGGATGAGCTGCTGTACCTGCTGGAGCACGCTATTAAACCTTGCCATGCTGCGGGTGTCTGCAAAGACAAGCAGGTTGCCCGACGCTTCATCGAGCTGGATATCCACCTCGGCTCGCTCGTCCTCATCGAGCCCCTTGTTCATCTCTTCAAGGAGGGTGAGTGTGCGGTCACGCATATCGGCGGGGTTGCCATTGCGGATGCGGACGACACGGAAATCGCGGCGGATCGGGTCCTTGGTATCAAACTGAGCAATCAAGCCCTCGATCGCGGCAAACTGATCGGGTTCGGCCCGGACGATAATCGAGTCAAGATCATCGAGCGGCTCGAAAGTCGGCGTGACATAGGGCGTGCCGTCGTCAGGCATGAGCAGGGGCTTGGCAAGACGCGAGAGCTTGGCGACCAACTGACCGGGCTCGGCGAGTGTGAGCTGGTAGGTGCGCGAGATGCTCCGGGCGATGGTGCGGCTCTCGACATCGTTGAGCCGACGCTCGAAGCGTGCGATGGCTGAAGCCGAGCCGACGAGCGTGGCGCTGCGTGATTCGATATCGACTGTCACTGCAATCGGGTCATCGTCGGCCTCATCTGTCATGTTGTCAAGCGCGAGCGCGCGGTCAACAACCATCTGTGGCTCGGGTGTGTCCAGACGAACAACCCTGACATCTGTCTTGGTGGTTGACGGTGTATCGAGGCTCTTGACAAGCCGCTCAAAGGTCTCGACATCAGCGGTTGGCCCGGCGACGAGGAACCCCTCGTCATCGGGAGTTGTGCTAAAGCGGACCACCTGCTGCTGACGGGCGGTGAGCATCCGTTTCACAATGGTTTCAGCCTGTCGCGGCGTGACGTGTTCGAGACGGATGGACCTGACAACCTACTCGGGCTGCGCCTCACGAGCCTGACCAGTTGCGATCGCCGGGTCTATCTCACCGAGCAACGCGGTCGCCTGCAACAGAAGCGGTTGCACACCGATCAGCGTGATTTTGCCGACATCGGGCAGGGGCAAGACGGTCGGGCGAGCCTCCTTGGGCACCGAAGAAAACAGCGAGTTCAGCGTCTTTGCGGCCTGATCGGGTGTAATCGTTTCAAGCAGGAAGGTGACCATCTGTTGCTCACCGCCGAGCTGCCCGGTCGGGACATCGAGAATCCGGATGAGCTGATCGACCGTCTCGATGCGTGTGTTCGATCCAACAACGATGACCGAGTTTGTGCGGGGGTCGGGTTGAATGTTTAAGCCCGCAATATCGATCTCTTCCGTGATTGTTTTTTTACCGTCTTTATCAATGAACACCTGCTGGAGCCGTTGCCCGACAAGCCCCTTGAGCGAGACGACAACATCCTCGGCCTTTGCGTACTTGAGCTTGAAGAGCCTGAACTCCGAATCAACCGGGCGTATCGAATCGATCGCGCGGATCACCCGCCCGATCCGCTCGCACTGCGCCGCCGATTCAACAAGGATCAGCATGTTCTGTGCATCGACCGGCGTCACGCCGCCGTACTCGGCAATCAGCGGCTTGATCTGCTCAGCAACCTGCGACGCACGGGTGTTGTTGAGCGGGATCGTCATGGTGACGATCATGTCGGGGGTGACATCGGCGGGCAGCGACCCGAGCTCGACCACGCGAGAGGGCATCCGCACCGCGTCCTTGATCGTTGAGAGGTAGAGGAAGTTTGCTTCACGCCGGAGCGTAACGCCGTTGAGGCGCAGGTTGAGGTTCAGAATCGAGAGTGCTTCCTCGAATGAATACTCGGTGCCACCGATGAAGGTCATGTTGCCAGCGGGGACTGGTGCCTCACGGATGATGGGCAGCCCGGTTTCTCGGGAGAAGAAATCAAAGACCATCGCAAACGGTGTGTCCTTGAACTGGAACCGGATGCGCACATCTGCCTTGGGCTGTGCGGGGGCGGCCTCTGGTTGCGGGGTGGATGCCTCTCCGGTTGGAGTGTGCTCCTCGGAAGGGGTGTTGGCCGGGGGCGGCGCAGCATCCTGAAAGGCGAGCGCTGAGGCAGCACAACCCGCCGTGGCGATGAGAGAGGCGATCACTGCGGCCCGCGTGCGTGCGCGAGGATTCATGGCAAACTCCTTTTTGCAAGACCGGCTTGGAAACCGATCCGGCCGACTCCGCGGCCCTGAGCTAGTATGCACTATACCAAGTCTTCCATCCCCATGCTCATTCGACGGGGTGTCGATCTGCTAGGGTTTCGTTAAGAGCAAGCGTAAACTCGCTCTCTCCTATCTGAAACACCGCTTCACCGCCCTCAGCAGCGACAAGGACAGCATCGAGCACCCGTTCCCCTGGGCTGAGAAGCACGGAAGTCCCGGTGCGGCTATTGAACATCCACGCAAGCCGACCCTGCGTTGGGCTGCCGCTGAGGCCGGTGAGTCTCCACTCGTGGTAGGGAGGCTTGGCCTTTGGTGTCTGTACCGGGGTGGGTGCTGGGGCCTGAGTGGTATCGGCGATCACCACATCTGGAGGTGTCGGGATCGGGGGTGCAAAGACATTCCTCGCCACAATCGATGCGGTTGCCGCGATCTGATCGGCGATCGGATCGAGGATGTCCGGGGGCTCAGCCTCGACCCGGGCAGCGGCCTCATCACTTGGTTCCGGCGGGGCGAGGTCGGGGAGCAATGCGGTCGTCACATCCACCGTGATATCAAACTGCGTTGCCTGGTTGTCTTTGGGCTTGAGTGTGAAGCCCTGCACAGACCAGATCCATGGTTGCGATTGAGCCAACGCAAGCAGCCGCGTCACAGACTCAAACGACCCACTCCCTCGGATCGTCGCGCCCATGGTGTAGAGGTCTGGCGCACTGATGGATTCGTCGTTCTGGTACTTCCGAAACTCGGCAACAACCTTGCGGCCTTCTACTGTCGGATTCTTCACAACAGTGATCGGCTTCACAGTGACAACCGTCTCGTCTTTGATGAGCCCGGCACTTGTCGCCATACGGTTGAGCCCGGAACGAAATCGCGACTCGACCCGCTCCGCGTCGAACCCAAGCGTTGTTGAGGCAATCTCGTTGAGTTTGTCATCGGTCGAGTCCCTGCCATCGAGCCAAGACTTAAAACTCTCGATGCCGTTCTGGGCGGTTGTAAGCCTTGATTCAAGCCCCTCCTTGTGCCGATAGAAGTGCATGGAATACGCAATCGCGCCGGTCGCAAGAAAGACCACCGCGAGCACAAGCGCAAGAGCGATCTTGTGTGATGACTTCATGAGTCACCCCCGTCCTGTTCTGGCATATTGACTCTCGTGAGTATGTCCTGCGGCGAGGTTGCCGAGGTGGTGAGCTTGTAGTCGAACTTGTTGAACACATCCGCCCCGCGGGTGCTTGCCAGATAGACCTCGCTCGCGACCAGGTCCGCACGGAGGGCGTCCGAAACCTCTCGCGTTGCTGAGCCTGAAATGCTGAACTCGATCACGCGGTTTTTGAGCCATTTCCCGGTCTGGAGAGACTTGGCGTTGACATACTCTCCGTCCTAGCCAACTTCGACAAACGCGACACCGGCGTTGACACTCCCGCTGACCGACTCGAGCCGGGCCTGGTCTGCGGGCGGTATCGACTGGGAGAGATACTCGAGATGGCTGACCCACTCGACATTTCCGCCACGGAGTGCGTTAATGTGATCGACGCGGGCCTCTGCGCGGAGCTGTTGGAGATAGCGTGAGGCATAACTGTTGTAGCTGTTCCCGGCGTTTGTCACCTTCGCTTCAAGCGCGTTGAGCTGCTGGTCAGCGATGACCCACCCACCCCCGCCAAAGATGATGAGCCCAAGAGCTGCTGCGAGGCCCGCCTGCCGAAGCGAGGCGTGGATATCCGGTGCCTTGCGCGGATTGGCAAAGTCATAAGTCGGCCTGTTGATTGCAGTGCCGAGCATCAGACCAATGAGCGGAGCGAGCCCCGCACGGGTCGTCGCGTCCATGTCGGATGGCATCTCGACTGCATTGGAAAATCGGACGGCTTCCCAGGGAAGATCAAGCTGCTCGCCCATGGTTTTGCCAACCGAATCGGCGAGTGTGTCATCTCCAAGCACCGCGACGCAGACGAGGTCTCGGATTTCGCCTACACCCCGATAGCCCATCCGCGTGCGTTTGGCCTCGACAACCACCCGATCGGCAAAGGCCGGCCAATCCTCCACACCGGTCGGCGGTGCGATGTCGATGGCGCGAGAAAAAACAACCCGCCCCTCGGCAACGATGCCAAGCTCAACCCCCTGTGATGTCACTGAGACCCCGAGGATCGGGCCGTCCTGGGTGTAAGACAACTGCGCAAAGAGAGCCGCCGAACCCTCACCCCGCAGCGCGACCAGACGCAGCCGGAGCTTTGCACTCTTGGCAAGTGTGCGACACCATGCAACATGCTCCCCCGGCAGGGCGGCTGCGAGCACCTCGGTGGTTTGCGATTGGTCGTCATCTTCCGATGTTGCATTCAGACGAACAAAGTCGATCGCTGCCCCATGAAGCGGCATGGTCAACTGGCGAGCCATCTGCAGACGCACCATACCCGGGAGGTCACCATCTGAATCCTCCCCGATCGCCGGGAAGCTCAGCCGTTTGAGCACAACACTCGCTCGGGGTACCGCAATCACACACTGCTTGATAGTGCAGCCGGCTTCTTTGAGCGATCTGTTGATCCACTCGCCCATCTCTTCGGCATCGTCGGCACCAACATCCGTCGGCCTTTCCAGCATCAGCCAGCCTCGTACGCGGATGCGGTCTTTTTGCACAGCCCCCCATACGACACTGAGCCAACGGCCATCGTGACTGAGCACGACGAGATTCCCTCGCAGCTTCATGATTCGCCTGCCTTCCGTGTAGACCACCGCCCGATGCGGCGGTCGATCATGTCTGGTGGTTCTCGGGTCGATTCGCCGGGGAGGCTACTCGTGTCGATCTCGTTGCCCTCATCAACAAGCACACCGCCTTCGTCTGCCTGCTCATCGAGAGCGTCATCCAGAGGATCTCCGAAGCCAAAGTCGTCCAGACCCGAAAGAAAGAGGTCTTCATCGGATAACTCTGAGAGGGCCGGATCATCTATCGCGTCAAGATCGGGCAATCCATCAAACGGATCCAGCAGACGATCTTCCTCTTCTGCCTCTGATATTGCGAGTTGCATCGCATAGACCGGATCAAACATCGTCACCTCGCGCAGATAGGCAACCCGAGGCCGCGTCGATCCAAGATCAATCACCGCCTCGAGAATCATCCGGTGCGTGAGTTGGCTGACGGGGGCCTGCTCGTCCCACGACTCGAGCAGTTGGTCAAGCGTCATGGGCACTGCGTCATCAAAGCCGCCCAGCGGGTCACCCATCTCAAAGCCCACCTCGATCCACGCACGCCACTGCATCGACCGCGTCGTGACCCAATCGGCAGCGGAAGTGTATTCCTCTGGTGTCAGAATCCCCTCAACAGCGAGCCATGTCGGGGACCGCCGCATCTCGCTGTCAAGACCCTCACGAGTTGTCACGATTGTCTCTGCCTGAGCGGGAGAGATGCCCGGGATACACGCAAGCACCTCGGGAGGCGCAGTGTTGACATCAACGCGCCCCAGCAGAAACTGATCGTCGGTCGTCGTAAAGACATCGAGCACCGGTGCCCATTGCTCGACAGGCACACCGTTTGTTGCAAGCACGCCCACCAGATCACTATCGGTTGCAAAGGTCTGCCCCGCCTCCATGATTGCTTTGACCATGTTGGCAGTCTCCTGATCAAATCTGTCGGCGATTGCCCGGTCGAGTTCATCTGACCAGGACTGGTCGAGGTTGACCCGCAGGTTGCCACGACTCTCGGTGTCGCCGTCAAATCCGACCTGCACATTGGGGTCGAATGAAAAGACGGTAAGGACTTGCTGCAAACCCCGACCATTTGCTGTTGTCTGGAGCAGCCCAGGTGATTCGGCTTCAACTGGTAGAAGCTGTTGCGAATCGGTGGCAGAGCCGTAGAGAAGCTCGGGCGTGATCCCCTCAATACCGAGCAGTTGTTCCACGCTCGTGAATGGGTTTGCGGTTCGTGCCTCGACGATCGCTTCAGCAATCGCCTTGTTTAGACCTAGGATGAGTCCGAGCATCTCGGCCGTTGCGGTGTTAATGTCGAGCTTGGCACTTTCTGGAGTGATACTCACCATGCTCTCGGGGTCCAGATCGATCAGCCGCACGACACCCCGCGTGCCGTCGTCGAGCGTGAAGAGTTCCCACTCCGGCGTGATATTCGGCGGCTGCCCGTCGAGCAGGTTTTCTCGCTGCTCAGAGAGTTCGGCCATCAACGCCTGGATACCCGACCACCCGAGGGCGCGTGATTGCGCCCGCTGCGCTTCGGCATACGAGGTCGCGCGTGCGGCAGCAGCCGTTTCGAGTACTGTCGCCGCAATAATGATCCCCATAACCAGCAGCATCAGCACAGCAATGATCGCTCCGGCCCGCCTCATTTCGACTTGATGTGACTTGCACGCCATCACGACCGCTCCTCCCAATCAGGAGCATCGGGCACACTGATGACACGCACATGGTCGGGCTCGCGCGGGGTCCATGCGGGAGCCTCGGACTCGGGGCCTGAGAAATCTCCCAATCCAAACTCAGCCACCTCTGATCCCAACGCTCCACCCCGAGACCCGGTTCCGCCATCATTGCCCATCGACACACCAGGAACTGGATCGACTCGCTCTCCCCGGGGCTCACGGGGTGCAAACCAGACCGAAACTTCGACCGCAACCGGCAAGCCGCCAGACTCGATGCTGTCAAAGGTTGATCGCCAGTTCTTCCCGTCTGAATAGCGAAATTGCATCCGCTCGACGAGGCTGAGCAGGGGCTCATTGAGTGCATCGCTCTCACTGCCCGAAGCTGCGACCGACTGCGAACACTGCGCAGCCTGCTCGTTGAAGACGAAGGATGTCGTGCAGGCATCGGAGAGGGCTGCGTCGTTGCCAAACGAAGGGGTCACACCCCGCGTGGTGACTGTGAGCGAAGTCGCGTCTCCCTTGATCCCCGCTGCGCCATCGGGCGAGACCGCGACCGCTGACAAGAGCGCAGACTCGACACGATCAAAGAGCAGCGAGATATCGCGTTGCTGCGAAGCAAGTCGAACAAGCTGGTCGCGGCGGGCTGTGATCTGAAAGAAAAACCCCATCACACCGACCGACAACACAAGCAGAAGCACAAGCGCAAGCATCACCTCGAGCAGCGTCATCCCCCTCGCAAAGATTGGCTACCGACCGGGCATCATTGCTCACCCCCGGTCGGTGCTGGCGGTGTGCCCCGGATCGCCTCGGACGCAATGTCATCGAGTTCGCCGACGGTGTCCTCTGTCTCGGGCGCAAGACGCACGAGTTGTTGCAACACATACGACACCGCAACACGATCACTCTCAGGCGTTGGACGCTTGACGGCTGTCACAATCACATGCGTGAGCCCGCGAAACTCTGAGGGGATCGTGTCGATCTCGACCTCCCAGAGCGAGGGGGGCGGAGCGACCTCAGAAAACCCAAAGTCCGCGTGCTCATCAAACGGCGCATCAGGGTCCGGCTCCGGCTCCCAAGGCAACACAGGCCCGGCCAGGCTCTGAGGCGTGCCAAGACCCGCTTCGAGCTTTGCCATCGCTGATCGAGCCAGATCAACCGCCTTGGCTCTGTCGCGGGTGCTCTCGGCGGTCGCGATACCCTGACTGACCGCACCGAGCACAGCAAGAGCGGTAAAGACAAAGATCGTCAACGCGACCATCATCTCAAAGAGCACCCAGCCACAGCGGCTCTGTCGCAGCAGTCTCATGGCCCGCCCCCCGGTGTCAACGATGGCTCGGCAGGAGAGGGTGTCTCCGGCATCGGGACCGATGCCCCGGCCTCGTCGGCTTCCTCAAGCTGCTCAAGCTCATCACTGACAGATGCTAGCCGACGGCTCTCGATGCGCCCGGTGAGCGGGTGCAGATGGACCACCTCGCGCTTGCCATCATCGGCGACAAGGTACATCTTCGGCCCGACCCGGCATGAACCATCGGCAAAGAACACCGCAAGTACATACCGCGCACGCCCCACCTCGGCTGCATCAAGAGGGATATGGGCAAGCATGTCAGAAGAACGATCGCCTCCGGCACCACCGATCGGTGCCGGGCCAAACTCCTCATCCATCGCTGGTGGCAACATGTCCGTGAGTTGCACGCCCGCAAAGCTCACAAGTTCCTGTCGACGGGTCTCACGCTCTTGAGGAGGCATGTCGAGCCCCGGCTCTGGGGGCTGAAGCAGAACCCCGATCTGCGATGGGTCCACATCTTCTGCATAGAGCACCCACTCATCACCCCACTGCTCGGCGACATAGGCGATGATCGTACTCCGCTCCATCGCCTTGGCAGCCGCCAGCGCAGCACCCGCCTCGATGCTGCGTGTTGCGTGCCCCAGCTTGCCATCGGTCATGCGCGCAGCGATCGTCGGCAAGAAAATAGCACTGATCGCCGTCACGATCAGCACCACAATCATGGTCTCGATCAGCGTAAAGGCTCTGCGACGCATGGTGCGCTTCTTTCGGGGCGACAATTGGCCCCACATCAAGCACGGCTCCGACATCAGCCTCCGCTCGGCGGCGGGGGCATCAGCCCGTCATCAAACCCGCCATCTTCATCGTCCTTGCGCCACGAGGTGATGTCATCGCCCTCGCCGTCCTCGTCCTCGCCGTTGGGGCCATAAGACCACAGGTCATACTGCGTCTCGTCGTCGCGCATGCTCGGGAAGCGGTACCCCCACTCATTCCCCCACTGGTCGGTGGGGGTGGGCTCTTTCATGTAGCCCTTGTTGAGATACTTATTCACATCGGCCTCAGGATCGAGGAGTTCCTTGTCCCAGAGTACCGCGAGCCCCTCTTCCTCGGTTGGCCAACGGTTGTAGTCAAGTTGGAAACCATCGAGGGCGCTCTTGAGGAAGTTGATCTTGGTTTTGGTCAACGAAACATCGGCCTGATCCCGCCGCCCGAGGACCGCCACCCCGACGATTGCTGTCAGGGCTAGCACGATGGCGATAACGATCATGACCTCGATGAGGGTAAAGCCCCTCGCTCGTCTTCTGTGATTCATGGGATGAGCATCCTTTCTAAAGGCGTGCCGCCGAGGTGGCATGGGCACGCCGAAATCCGTTCGTGGCCCGAGTGATTCTTCGCCGGGGGTCTGCTCCCGGTCTACATTAGCCAACACTAGCATAGAGCCGCTCGCTTCACAACCCTCCTTTTAATATGAAGATCGTCCGGCCTCATCCTCCAAATACCCTGCTTTCTCCCAAACAACCATCACTGAATGTCGCTGAGCTGCGTCAGAGGCAGGATCAGTGAGACCGCAATCAAAAAGACCACACACGCGATCATCGCGATCATCAGCGGCTCAACCAGCCGAATCAGGTTCGTCAGTAGCCGATCGACCCGGGTTTCCACTGTGTCAGCGATCCGCACCAGCACTTTGTCGATGTTGCCAGCCTCCTCCCCCACCGTCATCATCTCGATCACATCAGCCGCAAAGAGCCCCGACTTGCCCAGCGATGGAGCCAACTGGGCACCCTCCCCCACTGCCTTGCCCGCTTCTTCGATGGCTTCTTCCAGAATGATGTTGCCCGCAGCAGCCCGTGAGGTTTCAAGCGCAGCAAGCATGGGCACGCCGTTACGGAGCATGGTGCCAAGCATCCGCGAGAACCGGGCAATCGCAATCGCCCGGATCAACGGCCCGACCGCGGGAAGCCGGAGCACGACCTTGTCAAGCACACGGCGAACCCCGGGCTTTAGGCTCACCCAGGCACCCACGACAATCGACACGACAAGCACACCAATCGCAACTGGTGCATACCCGGCAACGATCGTAGACATCGCAAAGACGAACTCGGTCAGCGCGGGGAGTTGGTCGATCCGATCAAACATCGGCCGCACCATCGGGATGAGCACCGCGAAGATCACGATCAGGATCACCGCGCCCATGGATACAAGCACCATCGGATAGATCAAACTCCCCGTCAGCTTGCTCCGCAGCTCGGCCTGCCCCTCGACAAACTGCCCGAGCCGGGCGGTCGCATCTTCAAGAAATCCACCCTTCTCACCAGCACGGATGATCGCCACATGTGTTGCCTTAAAAACATCAGGCCGACGGCTCATGGCCTCACCGAGTTCTTCACCGTCCGCGACTGCACTTGCGATCTCACGGAACACCGACGAGACCCGCTGGTCCCTCTGCCCCGCAAGCACCTGCAGCGCGCGCATCACGGGCACGCCCGCTTCGAGCATGTCGGCGAGCTGGATATAGACCTCCGCCAGCCGCCGTGAGGACAACCTGCGCCGATTCAGCGACACCCGGTCCCGCTTCTCTGCGATATGCACCGGCACCAGCAGCCGCCCCTCGAGCTCGGCAAGCACCGACTGCTCACTCGCACCCGAGAGCTCGCCCATCGTGCGTTTTCCCGCGGCATCAAGGGCTGTATATTGAAACTGGGGCATCTGGCGTGGGGTCCTATCTGAGCTTTATTTCTGTGTCAGGCTCGGCTTTGGAGGCGGGCTCGCCAAGCAGCCGTTCGATCTCGGCGATCACACCCTCATCATCCGGCGTGGTGCGAGGGTCGATCCGCCTCACTACATGCCCCGTGCGATCGACAAGATACTTCGTAAAGTTCCATGTCGGCTCCCCGCCCTGGTCCTCCATGGCGGCGGCCAGCTTTGCATAGAGCGGGTGCTGGTCCTCACCGGTCACACTGATCTTGCTGAACATGGGGAACGAGACCTGGTATGTGCCCGTGCAGAACTCCAGAATCTCCGCATCGCTACCCGGCTCCTGCCCGCCAAAGTTGTTGGCCGGGAACCCAGCAACGACAAACCCACGGTCCTCATACTTCTCATAGACCGACTGGAGCGCCTCATACTGCGGCGTCAACCCGCACTTGGTCGCCACATTGACGATCAGGACCACCTTCCCGACAAACTCGGTGAGCGGCACAGCCTCGCCCTCGATCGAGTCCATCATGAAGCCAAGCACCGCGGTGGGGTCTGCCTCGAACTGATCCATGGTTGATTCCTCGGGTTGGGCTGGCGGCATCACGCCCGGGTCGGCATCCTGTGCAACAGCCGAGCTTGTGCCGATCAGAGCGACCGCAGCCGCGACGATGAGGTGGACGGTGTGTGTGTGCATGACTCTATTGTACCGGATGCCAGCAGAGCCGTGCTATCGTTGGCCGTGGAAGCCACGCTCCATCGAACCGTGCGATTTGCCGTTGAAGCCCCCGAAGAGGATGGGTGTGGGGGTGGTGGTCGGGGCACCCGAGGCCCCAACGGCTACGCGGGCTCGCCACCCGTGCGGGGGCTGGGTCCGTTTTTGACATGCACCATCGAGTGCCGGGGCACCCCGGACACAGAGAGCGGCTACTTATTAAATATCCGCGAGATCGACCGGGCCGTCCACGCCCGGGTGCGGCCGATGCTCGAACGGGCGTGCGCCGGTTCCGCCGCAGAGAGCAACGACGGAAGAGGCACCGAAAGCACAAACCCCGCCACACTGCTCGCAGATGCCCTGGACGCACTCCAAAAAACCCTCCCCGTCGCCGTCACCGCGATCGAGTTGGGCCTCTCGCCGTACCATGCCCTCGCCATGACTGCCGCCGACCCGACACACGCGACCATCCGCCTCCGGTTCGACTTTGCCGCCGCCCATCGGCTGCATGTCCCGGCGTGGAGCGACAAGGCCAACCGCAACTACTTCGGCAAGTGCAACAACCCCCACGGCCACGGGCACAACTATCAGCTCGAGGTGCGAGTGCTTGTCCCCGCCGGTCTTCTCGGTGCGTTTTCGATCGATGCACTCGAAGCCGTCGTTGAGTCAGCCGTGATCGCCCGCTTTGACCACAAGCACCTCAACCTCGACACCGAGGAGTTTGCCGACGGCTCCGGGCTCAACCCGACGGTCGAGAACATCGCCCGCGTCTGCCACGGGTTGCTCGCCCAACCTGTCGCGGCCCTCGGTAAAGATGTCGCGTTGCGGTCGGTGCGCGTCTGGGAGACCGACCGCACCAGCAGCGAATACCCGGCCTGACCCCCACCGGCTCCCCATCCGTGTACCACCAACCCAGGGGCGGGGGCTTTCCAGCCCCCGGGGTGCCGCGACCACACAAAGCACTCGAAACACACCGCGCAGTCGTCGATGTATCCCGCGCACTCATCGATTGGTGTCGCGCAGTCGTCGATTGGTCCCACAAAGGCGTCCCTTCGCGTCACGCAGAGGCTCCTGCGCGCCGCGCAGCCGCTCATTTGTCCCGCGCAGGCGGCGCTGCGCCCCGCGCAGAGAGCGCTGCGCGGCACGCAGCACCCTCACACATTCACGCCCGGGCCTGAATCCCCGTTTTTATTGGTCTGTCCGAGAACACGCGGCATTGTTGGCAGCCGTTTGGCTCGAGTGGTGGAGCGAGGAATCGGAGTCCCAGGGGACAAGCCCACACCAGAGCATAAAAAAGGCCGGCGGCTCCGGGAAGGGAACGGTCGGCTGGGTCGCTCCGTGGAGCGTTGCCTGCGAATCTTTCGTCTTGTTACGACAAGACTCACGAGGCGGGATCGATTACACGCCATAAGTATAACCCCATCTCCTTTACTTGTCAAGTGGTTGCTCAGGCTATACAATACCCGAACACCAAAGTAGAGGAGATTCTCTCATGCGGACACTCGGCTTGGACATCGGCACCACCTCGATCGGTTGGGCGTTGGTCGAAGATACGAAAGGGCAGGAGCGGGTGATTGCCACCGGCGTCCGGATCTTTCCCGAGGGTGTGGACCGCGATCAGCAGGGGGGCGAGCAAGCCAAGACGCAGACTCGACGAGAGAAACGCGGCCAACGCCGCCAGATCGCCCGGCGGGCACGACGGAAGTCGCAGCTTCGGGACTTGCTTGCCGAGCACGAGCTGCTGCCGACTGAGGCGGGCGAGTTGGAGGAGGTCATCGGCCTCAATCCCTACCCGCTCCGACAGCGGGCGCTCGATGAGCCGCTCTCTGCGTTCGAGTTCGGACGGGTGCTTGTGCATCTGAATCAGCGGCGGGGGTTCAAGTCCAATCGCAAGACGGACAAGGCCCGGGCCAAGGAAGAGAAGGGGATGCTTGCCGAGATCAGCGCACTGGCCGGGCGCATCGAGGAGTCTGGCAGCCGGACGCTGGGTGAGTATCTGGCGAGGTTCAGCACGGGAGAGATCGAGCCTGCTGAGGATGAACCGGAGACGCTCCGCAATCGGCACACGCGGCGGGATATGTATCAAGACGAGTTCGACGCGGTCTGGGCAGCGCAAGCCTCCCACCACCCCGGGTTACTGACTGAGGAGTTGAAAGAGAAAGTCCGGCGGATCATCTTCTTCCAACGAGCCCTGTACTGGCCCAAGAGTGTGATCGGGCGGTGCGACCTCGAACCCAGGCTCAAGCGGTGCCCGATTGCTGATCGGGCTGCACAGCGGTTCCGCATCGTGCAGGAGGTGAACAATCTCAAGATCATCGACAGAACCACCGGCGAAGAACGGCGGCTGGATGCGGACGAGCGCGCGGTGGTGATCGAGGAACTCAGCAAAGCCAAGGAACGATCATTCGACCAACTCCGCAAACAACTCAAGTTTACCGACGCGGTGCGGTTCAACTTCGAGGCTGATGACGGCTCGGGGCGGGACAAGCTCAAAGGGCACCTTGTTGATTGTGAACTGGCCAAGAAGCCGGGGACCAACAAGAAGGGGTATCGCACCGGGGCACTCGGCAAAGACTACTGGGCCCTCGACGAACGCACGAAGAATCGGATTGTTGCAATCCTGATTGACGAGGACTCGGAGGAACGGGCACTCGCGTTGCTCCAGCAGCGATGCGGGCTGGACACCGAGC
>JAJRZG010000348.1 GCA_024275365.1 Planctomycetota bacterium
CCTTCCTCACCGACTGGGCAACGGGCTGCTGACCCGACCAAAACCACACCCTATCTCCTCAACCACCCCCCCGAGCCCCCGCCTTCAGTCGGGGGTTTTGCATTTGCCTCGAAATATTTGGGAAACCCCCCCCCCCCCCCCCCCGCGCACGGAGCAACAACACGGATCGATCCGTGTTGTTCGGGTCGCATATTGACCTCGCATCCCGGTTTCCCGGAAGAGCCCCGGCCTCCCTCAGACTTGTGCCCACCGGCCAAAGAACCAGGCCAGCAAAGGGAGCGGAGGAAATACTGTTATCGTTGCCGACGACCCGCCGCGAGCCCGGCAAGCCCGAGCACCGCAAGCGTCCCCGGTGTAGGGACAAGTGTGAAGTTATCAATCGCCACTCGACCAAAGGTATCGCGGATGTTCCCACGCACCCGGACATCGCCGAGATCACTGAGCAATGCTGCAATCTCAGCATCACTTGCTGCGACACCCGAATCAAGATGGAACCACCCGCCCCCAGCCCCAAGCACAACATCAAAGGTCTGCCATGAATCGAGTGAAACCATGGCAAGATCGACCGCGAGCGTCATCGAGTTGCTGCTATTGGTCATCGTCAGATCGACTGCATAATCAACCTGCTTGGTGTCGGTCTGCGAATCGGGACGCACGAATCGGCGGTCAACAATGATCGACCCGCCGACCTTGTCTGATTGATCCCCCAGGTAGGGTTCCGGCGCGACAAAGAAGGCGGTCTCCCACCAGTCAATCGGTGTCGTGATAAATCCGCCCCCGTTCCCACCACTGACAAAGTATTCTGCTGGCGATGTCGCCGACTCATTGGCCGGTGAGTTCCCATCCGAAATCACCCAACCCTCATCACCCGCGTCAAACGAGCTCGAGACCACATCCGCACCCGCTGTAGCCGCCAGACCGGTCACTGCTGCGAGCCCCAGAATCCTGATTGAAGTCGTCATAGTTTTTTCTCCCACCCCGCACGACCACAGATCCACCGCGCCGCCAGCCGTTTCCGCCGACGCTCCGGATCAAAGATGCCACCGATTTCCGGACATGCCACAAAAACGCCCGAAAACCGGGGTCATCACCAACGGCAGCACCACCAACGAGTACGAATCCAGAGAAAACTCGTGCACGATGTCTTTCCTTTCTCTGCTTGGAAGGGCTCGACAGCCACGGCCCGTCGTGGTGAGGGTTTCCTGCTCCCTCCCCCGCGCCTCGTGGAGGAGGGCTGGGGAGGGGGTGCCTTCTTCCTCTCCGAACACAACACATTCCATCCCGCCACACCCCCTTCACCACCCCCCCAAAAAAACACCACCCCAGTGGGTGGTGCTCAAAGTCAGACCGAACAAATCTTGCCGAGATCACACAAGCCCGTGCGCAAGCATCGCATCAGCGACCTTCACAAACCCCGCAACATTCGCACCGCGCACATAGTCGATCGTCCCCTTGGCCGATCCATACTCGACACACGATGAGTGAATGCTCGACATGATCCCTTGGAGTTTCTCGTCAACCTCTTCGCGCGTCCACGACAGCCGCAGCGAGTTCTGCGACATCTCGAGCCCAGAGACCGCAACCCCGCCCGCATTGGCAGCCTTGCCCGGTCCAAACAACACGCCCGCCTTCTGCAGCGCCTCGGTCGCCTCGATCGTCGTCGGCATGTTCGCGCCCTCAGCCACGACCTTGCACCCGCCGGCGATCAACGCCTTTGCGTCCTCGATCTCAAGCTCGTTCTGCGTCGCACAAGGCAGCGCAACATCCGGCTCCACCTTCCAGGGCCGACCCGGTGAAAACTCGGCCTTGCCATACTTCTCGATATACTCGCCGATCCTGCCGCGACGAACCTCTTTGAGGTCCTTCACATACGCAAGCTTCTCAAGATCAATCCCGTCAGGGTCATAGACATAGCCCGAAGAATCAGACATCGTCAGCACCTTTGCGCCGAGCTCATTGAGCTTCTCAGCCGCATAAATCGAGACATTTCCAGAACCCGAGAGCGCGACCGACTTGCCTGCAAACCCATCACCCTTCTCTTCGAGCATGTGCTTGGCAAAGTACACCGCGCCATACCCGGTCGCCTCGGTTCGGATCAGGCTCCCGCCCCACCCAAGACCCTTCCCGGTCAGGATACCTGTAAACTCATTGGCGAGCTTTCGGTACTGCCCAAAGAGGTACCCGATCTCACGCCCACCAACACCGATATCACCCGCGGGCACATCTGTGTTCGGCCCGATGTGGCGGAACAGTTCGCTCATAAACGCCTGGCAAAAACGCATAACCTCTCGGTCACTCTTTCCTTTGGGGTCAAAGTCCGACCCGCCCTTGCCGCCGCCCATCGGCAGCGTCGTCAGGCTGTTCTTAAACACCTGCTCAAAGCCGAGAAACTTGAGAACGCTCGCCGTCACCGTCGGGTGAAAGCGGAGCCCGCCCTTGTAAGGCCCGATCGCGCCGTTAAACTCAACACGGAATGCGCGGTTGACCTGCACGGCCCCCTCGTCGTCCTCCCAGGTCACACGGAATGTAATCATCCGGTCCGGCTCGGTCATCCGCTCGAGCAGCCGCGCCTTCTTATATGCCGCCGTGTCAAGTACCACCGGCATCACGCTTGTCACAACCTCCCGCACCGCCTGCAAAAACTCCGGCTCGTGCGGGTTCCGCGCCGTCAGTCGATCCATAAAGACAGAAATCTCAGTCCCAACGCTCGAAGATGCTGCAACGGCTGTCGACATGACGGCCCTCCTGAAAAAAGTAAATAGAACAACGAAAAAATGGTACACCGAGACTCCTCTATCGCCCACCCACGCACATAGAGATTGATGCCGTTGCAAACACGGATCAATCCCGCACGGTTATCGGTCGATACCCAGAGATTCCCTTAATGCTCAGCCCCAAATTCTGCCCCAAACTCGGCAAGCCTGGCACCAATCTCCTCCGCACTCGGCACCCCTCCCGGATACACCCGGCACCCCATCGCCGGCGAACTCGGTGTGGGCAAGCCGAACAGATCCACCCCGTCCACCAACACCGTCGGTGTCGGATACCCCCGGCGAAGGTCATCTGCTGCAAGCGACTCCTGATCCACCTCGACCAACACATATCCCGACCCCAACACCCCAACCGCCTCCACAACCCGGTCCCGCATCGTCGGCGTGTTCGGACACCCCCCAAAACCCAGTACTTCGATCCGCATCGTGTCACGATCCTCTAGCGGGTCACTCCCGCTGACACACCCGCTCAACACCATCAATCCCAACACCAGGACCGATACTCGCCACAACATCATAACCCTCGTTTCCGGAGGCATTCCCTCCATAAGCCATGCACAATGAACCTCTGGCTATGTCAACCACCCATACTGCAAGAGCATTCCGGCCGTCAGCAATCTACCGTGTGTGCCACGGAAGGACCCGCAACACCTTGACGCATGATGCGCTAAAACCCCACCGCCTGCCCATCGCACCGCAGGTCCGAACCCGCGACATACCCATCCTCCAAACGATAGATCACCTGCCCCCTCCCCTGCCCCGCATTCCGCCGATTCGGCACCGTCACCTCGTGCCCCATATCACGCAGTTTCTCATACACCCCAGCCTCGAACCCCGGCTCGATAGTCACCTTCAGCCCCTCGCTCACTTGCCACCGAGGGGCATCGAGCACACTCTGCGGGTTCTGCTGGTGGTCCACCATCCGCATGAGCACCTGCGCGTGCCCCTGAGGCTGCATAAACCCGCCCATCACGCCGAACGCCATCACCGGCTCGTCATCCCCGTTTGCCCCCGTCTTGGTCGCAAAGCCGGGGATGATCGTGTGGTAGGGGAGTTTCCCTGCGGCCACCTCGTTGGGATGCCCCGGTTCGAGCGAAAAGCACGCCCCCCGGTTCTGCAACGCGATCCCCGTCCCCGGCACCACAATCCCCGACCCAAACCCCGTGTAGTTGCTCTGGATCATGCTCACCATGTTGCCGTCGGCGTCCGCTGTCGTCAGCAGTACCGTCCCGCCGAGTTTGGGCGTGCCGTGCTTAAAATCCTGCGCCCGCTCTCGATCAATCAGCCCCGCCCGCTCAGCCAGATACGCCTCATCGAGCAACTGCTCAACGCTCATGTTGTCGCCAACGCCCATGAACGCGGGGTCGGCGATATACCGGTGCGCATCGGCAAAGGCCAGCTTCATCGCCTCGATCCCCAGGTGCAGGCTCTCGGCACTATCAACCCCCATCTCCTCCATCCCGAACTGTCGCAAGATGCCCAGCGCGATCAAGGCTGTGAGCCCCTGCCCGTTCGGTGGGATCTCGTGGAGCTTCCACCCGTGATACTCAAGGCTGATCGGCCGCACCCACTCGGCCTGGTGGGCCGTCAAATCTTCCCCTCGCAAGTCACCCCCACCCGCGA
>JAJRZG010000052.1 GCA_024275365.1 Planctomycetota bacterium
CCCGAGCCCCGAGCCCGGATATCGTTGGGCCTCTGCGGGTGCTTTGTGCCCCCCAGATGGCGGCTGTAGCTCAGTTGGTTAGAGCACCAGGTTGTGATCCTGGGGGTCACGGGTTCGAATCCCGCCAGCCGCCCTTTGTCGAAGCCAGTATCCGCTCGATCTGCTGCCCATACCCACCCCCAAAGAGGATCGCGTGGACGAGCAACGGGTAGAGGTTGTAGAGTCCCCGCCGCACCTCGAAAAACCCGGGGCGGATCGGACGGAGTTGTGTGTATCGCTCAAAGAACGCCCGCCCGAATGTCGAGAAGAGCGTCGTAAAAGCAAGTTCGACCTCGGGGTGGGCATAGTGCGTCGCCGGATCGATAAACGCGGCAACCCGCCCGCCCCGGCAGAGCACATTCCCGCCCCAGATGTCGCCGTGAATGAGCGACGGGTGCTCCGGCTCTTCAAGAAAGTCCCCGACCCGATCGGACAGCCGTTGCAGGTTGTCCCAGCACGCACCCGAGATCGCACCTTTCCGATGCGCGAGCACTCCAAAGTGCCGAAGCCGGTGCTCCCCGAAAAACTCGATCCATGACTCAGTGCGCGGGCACGGCTGCACCAACGGCCCGATCAGCGTGTCCTGCGCAAACCCGAAGCTCTCGCCCGCGACACCATGCAACCCCGCGAGGAGGTCGGCAGCGTGCCTCTCGACCGCGTGATCCAACTGGCCGTCGTTGTTGATGTACTCGATCACCAGGAGATCGGGTTCGGCGCTGAGCACTCTCGGCACCGGCAATGCTGACCGCTTGCGCAATGTCTCCAGCATCACTGCTTCGGTTTCATAGGCTGTGCCACCATGCTTGACCACAACTGTGCTTCCGTCAGCGAGTTCGGCTCGAACGACCACCGCCACGCACCCGCCTGCGAGGGGGTGTGTGGTAGTTGCCGGTTGTCCAAGAGCCTGTTCTATGCGGGTGGGGAGGTCCATAGGGGGAGTGTACTCAGGCTGGCATCTGAGACGGATCCCGAAAAGTACTCGTGCGTTTGCTACGAGCCCCGAGCGCGAGCTCGGGATCAAAAATGGTCGGTTTCGCGGGGAAAACCAGCCCCGTGCTCGTGCACAGGGCTCGTAAAGGCGCATACAAATTTTTCGTATCCGTATGAGGCCATCTCTCAGGCAGCAGCAGCCTCGCTCACGATGCCCTTACACGCAACAAGGAGGGCATCAATCTGGACTCTTGCTGCGTTCAGGTCCAGCGATGCTCCAAGAGCATTGGCAGCTTGAGTCGCGAGCGAGGCGACCTGCCCAAGAGAAGTTTTCTCGGCCAACTCTCGGAGATTCACGCACACGCTGTAACACCCGATCCCATCGTTGGCGCTCATCCCAATCGTCAGTGAGTCGATAGCCTCCTGGAGAATGACTGCGAGATTGTTGGTCTGATCTCCACTGCCCCGGGCAGTTGATTCCGAACCCTTTGGCATAAGCAGAAACTCTGCCATGGCACGGAAAACATCGTCTGGTTTGATCGGGAGACGCAGGTACGCTTCCGGAGCGATGCCGTCGCGCTGCGCTGAAACATCCATGCCCTCAGGGATCGCGAGGATCACCGGAGCAGTGCATCCATATGACCTGATTGTGGTAAGAAGTGAATGCCCCTCCCCGTCTGGAAGAATCCAGTCCGCGATCACGACATCAATCGAGCCGAGGTTTTCCTCGAGCGCCGCATCACATGTCCGTGCAAGCCGGGATCGGATCTGTGTCTTTCCAAGCACTCTCTCCAGTGCCCGATGCTGCAACTCTGAATCGCTCACGATGAGCGCAGTCCCAGCGAGCCGACTCGGATCAACCCGCTCGAATGAGTATTGGTCAAGCAGCGGCCCCGTGCCACAATAGTCTCGTACCCGTATCGGTTGATTGAATCGAATCCCAAGCTCATGGACAACACCCTGACGATGCTCACATCGGAGCACTGTCCCCACGATCGATTTGAGAGAGCCGCTCCGCCGAGGGAGCATGAGTGTGCATGGGGTCTCCGTGTGGACATAGGCGTTGTGCAGCACAGAAGCACCGCCACATGAGAGGTTTCGGCACGCAACATGGATCGAGAGGTCTGCGCCCGAGGTGTGCTTGAGGAGCATCTTGACACTCGGAGAGTGGTAGCGCCACCGTGTAAAGACCCGGTTTGTTGCTGAGCTTTGTATCACATCCCAGGAGCAGAGCATCGAGTCCAGTTCTCGCTTGGTCATACCGACGGTGTTGAGCCGTTCCCCTGCACGGCTCCCAGCCTTGATGATCCGACCTTGCTTTTGGTTCGCCATGTCTATCCCCCCTCTGTGGTGCTCGATGAAATCCTGATGCGCTCGCACGCCCGAGCAATCTCCTGCAACTTCACACCCGATTCAGACACGCTCATCGATTGAGCGACATTGGTGGCGGCGGTATCTGCAAGTGCGGCAATAGGTCGCAACCCGATGGGCATCGCGATCGCCTTGATGTGTTGGCAGATCGCATAACACTGCATCGGGTCGTCCTCGACGATCGCCTTGCGGATCTCCGCGGCTGCGGCCTGGAGCTGTTCGATGCAACTCTTGACCAACGCACTCGAGCTCTCGCCTGCAAGCGCCGGATCAATATGGATCGCGTCACCCCCAAGCATGCAGTCCGCAAGCACGCTCAGCAACCGCTCGCTGCTGAGCGGTTTAAAGACAAACCCATCGGCCTCGATTTCCTGGAGCATCGTGCGTGTCGCGGTGCACGCGTCGGGGCCGATCGCAATCATCGCATTGGCGATCCCCTTCTCTCGGATCGTTGTAAAGAGCTGCTTTGCCCCCGAAACCGCGAGGTCGATGATCGCTGCATCAATACTCCCGGGGTCGAGCGACTCGGCTTCTGCTGGAGTCTTGACACTGCGCATCTTCAACTGCGTGTCACCAAGAAAGTGCCCGATGATCCGCTCGTCTAGCTCTGATTCAGTCACCACAAGGAGCGAACCAACCAGTTTCTGCGGATCAACCCTCTCGAAACTGCTCCAACCCATGAGAGGGTCAAGCTCGACATAGTCACTGATCTGGATCGTGTCGTTGAACTCGATTCCCAACTCATGGACCATGCCGCCCATGTGCGTGCAACGCACAATCGTGCTGGCAAGAGGCGTGTCCGCCCCATCGAGCCGGGGCATGTGCAGCACACACCCTGTCCCCGTGTGGACATACGCATTATGCAGCACACCGATACCCCCCCTTGAGAGATTTCGGCATGGAACCTGAAAGACCGCCTTTGATCCGCCGGGGTGCTCGAGCACCAGCTTCAGCGAGTTGTGACGGAACGGCCAGCGGGCAAAGGTACGCTTGATCGCCCCCTGATGCCCACCGCCTCTCTCATCGAGCTTGTCCATGAGCGTCCCGAGGTCTTGCCTGGCAAGACCGATCGTGTTGGGACGCGAACCCGTCGTGGCGATCATCTCAGTATCGGCCTTGCGGCCCTTCATTGGTGGCATTGCAATACTCCCTGCGGATGATCCATCGACCATCTGCCGCAAAGAGTACACGCAGACCCCCTCGTTCCCGCACAGCCAACCATCCAGCCCGCATATGCCTATTTCGTGATACTCACCCGAGTCCGAGAACTACACATCCAGGTTCTTCACCTCGAGCGCGTGCTCCTCGATGAACTTCCGCCGGGGCTCGACATGCTCGCCCATCAGCGTGCTGAACAGGTACTCGGCCTCTTGCCCCATGTCCCAGCTCACCCGCAGCATCGTCCGCCGCTCGGGGTCCATCGTCGTATCCCACAGTTGCTCGGCGTCCATCTCGCCCAGCCCCTTGAACCGCTTGATCTCCATCCCTCGCCGACCGATCTCTCGCAACGCCGGCACGATCATCGCCAAGTTGGAAGCCTCGACGACCTTCGCATCCACCCGCACGCCCACCGCGTGGACCTGCTCGGTGTCGCCCTCATCGTCCTCGTTCCCGTCTGCATCGCTGCCTGCCTGGGTGTCCTCTTGCTTGGTCTTGGGCGCTTTGGTCGTCTCCCACGCAAACCGGGCCGGCATCATCGCCCCTGTCACGCTCTCTTCCTGCACCAGCGCCCAGTCATCAATCGAGAGCCCCAGTGCGTCAAGCTCGGCAAAGACCCGCTCGAGTTCACGGTTCTCGTGCAGCTCACGGATCGTCGCCAATGGCCCGCGCGGGGCTGCCTCGGGGACATGGCTTTCATCGGTGGCACGGCTCTCCCCGGTGGCACGGCTCTCCGAGCCGTGCGCAACACCCTCTACCAAGGGCTCCTCCCCATCTGCCCCGTTGACCTCAACCTCATCCCCAAGGCAGAGCTTGTGCTCTTCGATGATCCGGTGCGCCCCCTCCTCGCTCCACGCCGGTTCATCGTGCGCCTGCCACTGCACCCGATGCGTCGGCAACCGGTTCTGCCCCTCCGGGTCGTGGGCCCGTTCGCTCAGCAAATCCACAAACAGCACCCCCCGCCGCTCGGCAATCTCGACAAGCTCCGCAAGCCGCCGCAACAGCTTGACCGCCCGCTTGGACTCCTGTCCTTCGAGTCTGTGCTCTTCGACTGCCTCGATCCGGTCCCCCTCACCATCGAGCCGACGCACGCTCAGTGCCGACCCTTCGAGCCCAAGCTCCGTCAACGCATCATCGAGCAGCTTCTCGTTGAGCACATACTGGCTCTTCTTGTTCCTCGTCACCATATACAACGGCGGCTGGGCGATATACATCCGCCCCCGCCTGATCAACTCCGGCATCTGCCGAAAGAAAAAAGTCAAGAGCAGCGTACGGATATGGCTCCCGTCCACATCGGCATCCGTCATAATCACGATCTTGCCATACCGCAGCTTGCTGATGTCAAAGTCCTGCCCGATGCCGCAGCGGAGGGCCGCGATCAGCGTGCGGATCTCCTCAAACCCCAGCACCTTGTCGATCCGTGCTTTTTCGACATTGAGGATTTTCCCCTTCAAGGGCAAAATCGCCTGTGTCTCAACATCACGACCTTGTGTTGCGCTGCCACCTGCCGAATCACCCTCGACCAGGTAGAGTTCGCTCCGCTCAAAGTCCTTGGTCTTGCAATCCCGCAGCTTGTGAGGCATCGACCCGCTCTCGAGCGCCGTCTTCCGCCGCGTCAACTCGCGAGCTTTTCGTGCCGCCTCACGGGCTTGGGCAGCAAGCACGCCCTTCTGGCAGAGCCGCTTGGCTTCGCCGGGGTGTTCTTCCATCCATGTCTCGAGTGCCTCAGCGACCGCCCCGGAGACAAACCCCTCGATCTCCGGATTGAGCAGTTTTTCCTTGGGCTGGTTGTTAAAGGTCGGCTCTGGCAGCTTCACGCTCACAATCGCGATCAGCCCCTCGCGCAGATCATCCCCCGTGGGCGTCGGGTCTTTTTCCTTGATGAGCCCTGCCTTGCGTGAATACCCATTGAGCGTCCGCGTGAGAGCCACCTTGAACCCCTGCCCATGCGTCCCCCCATCGACATTGTTGATGTTGTTGGCAAAGGTCAGCAGCATCTCGTTATACCCGTCGTGATACTGCAATGCCACCTCACAGAGCATGTTTCGCGAGGTGTCTTCCCGCTTCAAAAACACCGGCGAACAGACCGCATTCTTGCCCTGCATCAGATACTCGACATACTCGAGCAGCCCGTTGACCGCACAGAATGAGGCCTGCTTGGGTTTACCGTCGGCCCCGACACGCTCGTCGGTCAGCTTGATCGTCACCCCCGGGTTCAGATACGACAGCTCCCGCAGCCGGGCCGAGAGGGTCTGGAAGCTGAAGTCGGTTTCGGGAAAGATGTCGGGGTCGGGCTTGAAGCTCACCTGCGTCCCTCGGCTGCGGGTGCTGCCAGCCGGGATATCTCCGATCACATGGATCGGCTTGACCACCTCCCCCTTGGCAAACTCGATCCGGTAGACTTTACCGTCACGCCAGACCTCGCACTCGAGCCACTCGCTCAGTGCATTGACGCACGAGACCCCCACGCCATGCAGGCCACCCGAGACCTTGTAGGCACTGCCCTCTTGCTGAAACTTGCCTCCCGCGTGCAGCTTGGTCATCACGACTTCGATCGCCGACTTGCCGTTGAGGGTGGGGTCTTCATGCTTCATCGGCTCGACAGGAATCCCTCGCCCATCGTCGGTCACGGTACACGAGCCATCCGCCTCGATCGCCACGCTGACGGTGGTGGCAAACCCGGCCATCGCCTCGTCGATCGAATTATCGACGGTTTCGTAGACCAGGTGGTGCAGGGCGCTGACGCCCGTCCCCCCGATATACATGCCCGGCCGCTTGCGGACCGCTTCGAGCCCTTCGAGCACTTTGATCTGGTCAGAGCCGTAGTCGGTGTTGCTGTTGGTGGTGTCGTTGGTGGTGTCGTTGGTCATCATGCCTATTTTCAGATCAGTGGGTTGTCAGATCAGTGGGTTTTCAAATCATCAGTGGGGCGGGTGTCTCGCCCGCCGCGAATCATCAGTGGGGTGGGCGTCTCGCCCGCCACATTTGGAACAGGGGCTCAAACACCCCGAAATACCCCGAAAATCCCCGACCAATAGTAGGTTCTCAAAAGCGAGCGAGCCGGGTCCTGCGGACCCGGCGCACTTGGGCACTTCGCGGTTTTTTTGGGGGGGTCAATCCTGAATCCGCACCCGGCTAATCCCCTCCACAAGCACCTCATAGACCAGTTCCACATCACTCCCATGCATCCGCACGCACCCCATCGACTTTTGCTGCCCGATGCTCGAAGGCTCGATCGTGCCATGGAGCCCGTATCCGGTTTTGACCGCGTCTGCCCCCAGTCCCTCGATCCCGATCCACCGCTCCCCGATCGGGTTCTCGGGGTTGTCAGCCGCGAACCGCTCGCCCGTCCGCGGGTTGACCCAGTGCGGGTTGATGAGCTTGCTCTGCCGTTTGACGACGAAGTTCCCCGTCGGCGTACTGTCCCCCTCGCCGAGCCCCACCCGGAAGGACCGGATATACACCCACGCCCCCTCCTCCTCCGGCGGCCCCGCGTAGAGATCAAGCCGATAGTCGCTCTTGTCCACCACCGCGTGGAAGGGCCCGCGGACCAGCTTGATCTTCTGCCCAAGCCGAATCTTGTTGGGGTCGGGGATCGCGTTGACCCGCTGGAGCAGCCTCCAATCAACCGCCAGCCCCAGCTTGCCCGGCAGCTTGCTCAGCCGATCGCCACGGACGATCTCGTAGGTGTCAGTCATCGGGTCGCCCGCGACGACTGTTGCTGAGAAAATCAGCTCCTGGTTGATCTCGGTAAGCCTGGCACGGAGCTGCGAACGCTCTGCGTTGCCTATCCCCCCATCCTGCAACACCTCATTGAGGATCATCCGTGCAGCCACCGGGTCGTTGGCCGCAAGCCGTTGCTCAGCCGCCCTGACTGCGCGATCAAACACACCCGTCGATCCGGTAGTCCGTTGTTCTGTTTCCGAGGCTGGTTCCTCTGTGATCGTGGGAGTCTGCGCAAGGCTCTCTCCCAGCGTCCCGGGTTGTTCGATCGTAAGGGATCGCCCCAGCTCAAACCCACTCTCCCCCCCCCTTGGACGATGACACCCGGTGGCTCAGCACCCCGAGTCTCACTCCCCCGGGGCTGACGGTTGGTCAGGTTACCTGTCTTTGGCTCTGTTTGCAGGCTCCCCCGCGAGGCAAACGGGTCCTCGAGCAACTGGTCTTCAGCCGTGGCGGTCTCGGGGCCCAGCGGGCTTGTGTCTCTGTCATCACCCCGCGTGAACCACCACGCCCCGCCGACACCAGCCACGACGATAAACCCCACGATCACGATGGGTCGAAACGGGAGCCCCTGCCGACGGTGGCTCCGCATGTGTGTTCGGCTCGGGGCTGTTGATCTGGGTGATTGCGAAGGCAAACTCATATCGACCTACTCCTCCGTGTCCTTGCCCGATCGTGCAAACTCGATCAGCCGTGCCGGGGTTGCCAGGGCATCGACTCTCTGGTCGTGCCCCTCCATGGGCACCTCGTCAAGCACCTGAGCCTCAAAGCCCACGCCCAGCACCGCGCTGGGCGTTGTTCGAGAACTGAGCACCCGATCGTAGAAGCCTCCCCCGCGTCCGAGCCTGCCCCCCGCCAGATCAAACCCGACCGCGGGGGCCACAATAACCTCGACTGCTGAGATATCGATCGCTGGCAGGTGCTCCTGGGGCTGCCTCACGCCCCTCTCTGTGACACTCAGATCGTCGATCATGTCCTGGATGGGGACCGGAGCAATCGCCAGAGTTTCCCAATCGACCCGGGGCACGCAGAC
>JAJRZG010000349.1 GCA_024275365.1 Planctomycetota bacterium
GAAGAAGGCGGTGCCATAGACGCGGGTGAGCCGATCGGAGGTCTCATCGCCGTGCCAATAGCTCGAGGCAAGGGACATGACCTTGAACGCCCCGATCCGCCCGGTGCTGGGGACATGGGGGCCGCGGCAGAGGTCTTCCCAGTTCTTGCCCGGCTCGCCCGTTGCATAGAAGGAAAGACGCCGGGGCTGAGTCCTCGAAGCCTCGGATCCCCTCTCGCTTGCACACGCGCCATCCGAGCCTTCGCATGGCTCAGACTCGGCATCCATCACAGCTATCGCCCGCTCGGCATTCTCAATCTTATATTTGCTCCTCTCGGCCTTGAGCTTTGCCATCCCCTCCTCGGCTGCCAACTCATACCGCGTAAACCGCCGATCTTCCTTGATGATCTTGCCCATCTCCGCCTCGATCGCCTCGAAGTCACCCTCGCGGAGCGGGCGGTCTTCGGGGAAGCGGATGTCATAATAAAACCCCGTCTCGAGCGGCGGCCCATAGACAAGTTCGGCCCCCGGCACGAGCCGCTGAATCGCCTCGGCCATCACATGGGCTGCTGAGTGGCGGAGCATGAAGAGGGCGTCGGGGTCGGGTTCGCCCTCGCGGGTCTTCTCGGTGATGATCGCCAGCTCACAATCCCGCTCGATCGGGGCGTGGAGATCGGACAACTCTCCATCAATCCTGGCCCCCACCGCGGCCATCGCCAGCCGCGACCCGATGCTCTGGGCAACCTGATACGCGGTCGTCGGCTGCGCAAACTCCTTGACCGAACCATCGGGGAGGGTGACGCAAACAGTATCAGACGCAGCAGCAGGGCTCATCGGGCGGGTCTCCAATCCTGGTCGAAACGGGCGGTTTTCTCACCCGGACCTTACGCGAGCCGGGCTCTGCGAGCCCGGACTCCCCCGACAATCTGTGATGCCCATGCGCCCCCCCCATGAGTCCAACAAGTCCCAAGAGTCCGGGTCCACAGGACCCGGTTCGCGTCATTGCACAGGTTTTTCTGTAACTTGCTTGACAGATATATCGTTTGCCGATATATTGACACGGAGATCATATGACCACACGAATCGACACCACCCTCTCCGAACTCGTCGCCCTCTCGGTCCTTGCCGAGGGGCCTCTCTACGGCTACGCGATCGCCAAGCAGGTCGCAGCCCGCTCCGACGACCGCTTTCGCCTCACCCCGGGCGTGCTGTATCCGCTGCTCAAGCGGCTGGAAAAAGCAGGGCTGGTGACCGCGACCTGGGAGACCGTCCGCTCCGAGCGGGCCGGGGAAACCTCCGAAGGGCGGCGGCGAAAGTGGTACCGCCTCAGCGCCAAGGGCCGCCGTCGCCTCGCCCACCACGCGGCTGCCCAGCGCGAGCACCAGCGCCTGATCGAGGCGTTCCTGCCCCCCGACGCGCCTGAGAGTACCGGATGAGCCCCGCTCCCATCCAACCGAGAGACCGCCCCCCTCGCGAGCCGGGCTTTGTGAGCCGGGATGCCGCACGGAACGCGCCGACCCCCCCACCACCTCCGGACACGCCCGATGCGATCGGGGCATGGCTCGATCGGCTGCTCCGGCTCATCCGCCTGCCCTCGCCGGAGGCAGCCGAGATTCGGGAGGAGCTCGACGCCCACCTGCGCGAGCGCGTCCGCGACCTGATGCTCGCCGGCCACGACGAGCCCGACTCGATCCACAAGTCCATCTCCGAGCTCGGCGATCTTGCCCTGCTCGCCCAGCGATACCGCGAGGCCAACCGCTCGCCCAAAGGGAGAATCATCATGCATATCGCACTGTTCACCGCTGTCACCGCAGCCCTCGGGCTCAGCACGCTCGCCTTCCAGCAGTCGGGCTCGCAGCCGGAGACCCCGGGCACGCCGCAAACTGCACAGATCCAGCTCGAAGAGGGCCTCACGCTCTCGCTCGAACCCGTCATCGCGTCTGATGGCAGCATCGATATTGTCTCCGTGGTTTCGAGGATTGCGCCGCGCAACGGGTCTGCCGCAGGAGCAGGGGGCCACCTGC
>JAJRZG010000350.1 GCA_024275365.1 Planctomycetota bacterium
ACCAGCCGACGCCGACGGACACGGTCTTTGAGGATGCACTGATCAAGGTGCCCGGCGTCATCGGGACGCACCACTGCGGGGCCTCGACCGACCAGGCCCAGGCGGCTGTTGCCGAGGAGGCGGTACGGATCGTCCGGGTCTACAAGGATACCGGGCACTTTGAGAACCGCGTGAATACTCCACATGGCGAGGGGGGCAAAGGGGGGGCGGTGCCCGCGGCGCTGCCCGTTTCGACGATTACGGAAACGCCCTGCTGAGCATGGGCGGGCTTTGCTTTGGTCTTTGTGGCAGACGGGATGAAAGGACAGACAATGGCGACATCCACGACAACCGATCGCGTGCTCAACTTCTCCGCCGGCCCCGGTATCCTGCCCGAGGAAGTGCTTCGGCAGGTTCAAGAAGACATCTGGAATATCGACGGCACCGGGATGGGGATTATGGAGCACTCCCACCGGGCGGCCACTTACGACCGGATCATCGCCGAGGCGATCGAGGATTGTAAGAAGGTCGGCACCATCGGGGACGACTACGAGGTGCTCTTCATGTCTGGCGGGGCGAGCGCCCAGAACCACCTGATCCCCGCCAACCTTTTGCCCGAGGGGGGGACGGCCGACTATGCCAACACGGGGACCTGGGCCAAGAAGACGCATGCCGAGTGCAAGGTCTATGGCACGGCCCATCTGGCCTTTGACGGCAAGGCAACCAACTACAAGTTCGTGCCTTCCCAGGCGGATCTCGACTTCTCGGCGAGCCCGGCGTACTTCCATTACACGAGCAACAACACGATTATGGGGACGCAGTATCACTATGTGCCCGAGCCGCCACTGGGGGTGCCGCTTGTGTGCGATGCGTGCAGCGATATCTTCTCGCGGCCGCTCGATGTGACGAAGTACGGGTTGATCTATGCGGGGGCGCAGAAGAACCTGGGCCCCGCGGGGACGACGGTTGTGATTATCCGCAAGGACCTGCTTGAGCGCACGCCGCGCGAGCTGCCGACGATGCTGCGATATAAGGTGTACGCCGAGTCGGAGTCTCGTCCGAACACGCCGCCCGTTTTTCCGATTTATGTGGTGGGGCTGGTTTTCAAGTGGATTCTGTCTCAGGGCGGTCTCGGGCCGATCGCCGAGCGGAACGCAGCCAAGGCGAAGATTATCTACGACGCGATCGACGCGACGGAGTTTTATCGCGGGCACGCCCGGGAGGATTCCCGCTCGCTGATGAACATCTCGTTTACGACACCGAGCCCTGCGCTTGACAAGGCGTTCCTTGCTGAAGCGCTCGAGGCCGGGATGGACAACCTCAAGGGCCACCGTTCGATCGGGGGTATCCGGGCGAGTATTTATAATGCTTTCCCGGCTGAGGGGTGCGAGACCTTTGCCCAGTTCATGCGGGAGTTTGAACGCCGGCACGGGTGATCTTTGTGCCCCGCTCGCAACACCTGAATCATCTCCTCGTGAAACCGACGGGCAAATCAGTGATGCGGGCTCCCAACGCCCCCTGTCCTATGTGATATCCTCTGCCCATGCCTGGGCGCGTCTGCATTGTCGGCTCGATCAACATGGACCTGGTCGTCCGCACGCCAGCATTTCCCGCGCCCGGTGAGACTCTCGCAGGGGGGCCGTTTCAGACATTCCCTGGGGGCAAGGGGGCAAACCAGGCTGTCGCGGCTGCGCGAATGGGCGCGGGGGTTTCGATCGTCGGCCGAGTCGGGGCCGATGTCTATGGCAATGAACTCCGCGCGGTGCTCGCTCGTGAGGGGGTCAATCTTGCTGCCCTGCGTACAACGGCTGGCGAATCGACCGGTGTCGGGCTCATCACGGTTGATGAATCGACTGGAGAAAACACGATCGTTACCGTCGGGGGGGCAAACCAGCACCTCGTCGCTGACGATATCAGGAGTATTTCGGGCTTTATTCGCTCTGCGGATGTGTTGCTCATGCAGCTTGAAGTCTCTCTTGATGCCGTCGCTGCAGCCGCAGATATTGCCCACCTCTCCAACCGCATGGTTGTGCTCAATGCTGCTCCCGCGTGCGGTCTTCCTGACTCTTTCCTCAACGCTATCGATGTACTTATTGCGAATGAAAACGAAGCTGTGCAACTTGCTGGTGCCCCAGAAAAAACCCACGCAGACGATCTGGCTCAAGCACTGCTCGCCCGAGGTCCGCGTGCGGTCCTCATCACCCTTGGTGCAAAGGGTGCGGTCGTGGCTGATGCTGCAGGATTCGAAGTGATCCCATCGGTTACAGTTGACGCGATCGACACCGTCGGTGCTGGTGACGCATTCTGTGGCTCGGTCGCAGCCATGCTCTCAGAGGGGAAATCTCTTCACGATGCAGTTCGGATCGGATGCGTCGCAGGCGCTCTGGCCTCGACGCGCCATGGTGCGATCCCCAGCCTCCCGACACGCGAAGCGGTGGGGCGGTTACTCACAAAGAGCGAACTGCCTCTCCCGAACCCGGCACTCAAATCTTCTTGACTCGACGGGTGTCGGTGCTGGCTTTTTCGGTCATAAGACGGAGTTCACTTTGTGGCTGTGTTTTTATGGTTTCCCGCGATCTCTGCCCTCAAAGGTGCCATGACTTCGCGACAACGGAGCCATGCGGGTACACCTTTCATGCTTACACTGGCGCGAAAGCATGGCACCCACGGAGAAACGCACACGATTTTTCGTGATCCGTATGACTCTCTCTCTCTCTCTCTCTCTCTCTCTCTCTCTCATCCCGAGGGCTTGGGCAGCTCGACCCAGCCGGCATCTGTGTGGCGAACGATCGATCCGGTGGTGACATAGATGACCTGCTCAGCAATGTTGGTCGCATGGTCTGCGATCCGTTCACACTGACTTGCAAGCTCGTGGATCGCAAAGGCAAAGTCCACACCCATCTCTGCGAGTGCGATCGCCCGTTCGGCATCTAGCAAGAGCTGCGACTTGAACGCCTCGACGGTGTCCTCGGCATCGAGCGCGAGCTTGGCGAGCCTCGGGTCGTCTCGATCGAAACTCCGGGTCACATCACGCAGGATGCCCGCGACGCTGTTGGTCAGGACGCGGAGGGTGTCTGGCAGTTGTTGCCCGATCTCGGCGAGTGTGGGGGTCTGTTCGGCGATCGCGGTCGCTGAATCCGCAGCCCGTTCGAGTTCGTTGTTGATCTTCACAATCGTCAGCGCCCTGCGGAACTGCACGACCGAGAGGCATGTGCCCGCGTGGGTCGCGTCCGTGAGGATGGCGATCGCCTGCTGTTCGATCTCGATATCGACCCGATCGACCGCGTCGTCGGCATCGACCGCTGCCCGAGCTGCAGCAACATCCATGGTGAACACCGCGTCACATGCAGCCTCGAAGAGCTCCGTCACTCGTTCCCCCTGTTGCACGAGTGTCGAGTTGAGCTGCGCGAGTCTTTGGTCATAGTCGCCGGGTTGCTCTGTCATCGCGTGGGCTCCTGTGAAGTTCTTGCAGGATCGTACCGCTGTTGTTGGGGAGAGACGGGAGTGTGTGTGGGCGGTTGCAGAGTCGGCGCGCTAGGGTCTTGGAAGAATCCCACTATTTGCGGTCCGATTCAACCGATGATGAACCATTTCGGAGACACCACATGAGCTTCCAGATCGAAGTTGTTCACGCCCGTCAGGTGCTCGATTCTCGTGGCAACCCCACCGTCGAGGCCGAGATCGTGCTCGAATGCGGTGCTGCCGGGCGGGCAATCGTCCCCTCGGGTGCCTCGACCGGTGAAAATGAAGCGGTCGAACTCCGTGACGGAGAGAAAAAGGTCTATCTCGGCAAGGGCGTCCTGCGGGCTGTAAGCAATGTCATCGGGCGGATCGCACCTGCGATCGAGGGGATGGATGCCCGGGAGCAGGAAGATATCGACGGGGTCATGGTGGACCTCGATGGCACGCCAAACAAAGCCGAACTCGGGGCAAACGCGATCCTGGCGGTTTCGATGGCGACCGCAAAGGCGGCTGCTGAGGCCACGGGGCTCCCGCTCTATCGCTACCTCGGAGGAGCATCAGCCAAAACCCTTCCGGTGCCGATGCTCAATATTCTCAACGGCGGCAAGCACGCCGATAACACAGTGGACTTTCAGGAGTTCATGATTCAGCCCTGGGGGTTTGATGACTTTGGCGAGGCGCTCCGGGCAGGGGTTGAGATTTATCACACACTCAAGGGTGTGCTCAAAAAGAAGGGCATGTCTACCTCAGTGGGTGATGAGGGTGGGTTTGCTCCCGACCTCAAGGACAACGAAGATGCCCTGAAGATGATCGAGAAGGCAGTTGGAAAGGCGGGGTATAAATGGGGAGAGCAGATCTTTGTGGCCATTGATCCAGCAACCAGCGAGTTGTGGAACGAGGCGGCAAAGGACGGGAAGACGGGGTACAAGTTCTTTTCGAGCACCCAGGAGATACTGTCGAGTGATGATCTCATCTCGATCTGGGTCGATTGGTGCAAGAAATACCCGATCTGCTCGATCGAGGACGGCCTTGCTGAGAACGACTGGAAGGGCTGGGCCAAGCTGACCTCCAAGCTGGGCAAGAGGGTCCAGATTGTCGGTGACGATATTTTCGTGACCAACAAGTCGTTTATCGAGCGTGGGGTTACTGAGGGGTGCGCCAACTCGGTGCTGGTCAAGGTCAACCAGATCGGCACGCTGAGTGAGACCTTTGACGCGGTGAACTACGCTCATCGCAATGGGTATTCTTGCGTACTCAGCCACCGGTCAGGTGAGACCGAGGACTCGACGATTGCCGATATCGCGGTGGCAACCAACTGTGGCCAGATCAAGACTGTAGCGCCCTGCCGAAGCGATCGAAACGCAAAATACAACCAACTTCTCCGAATTGCGGAGGAACTCGGTGACAGTGCCGCCTACGGCGCGGGGACTTGGGCAAAATAGGTGCTGCAGGGACTTTGTTTGTCGGAATTTATTCTCGAAGATTCCTGGCAAACTTGTTTTTAGGTGTTGATACGATCCTCAATATTCTGTATTCTGTACTCTGTA
>JAJRZG010000053.1 GCA_024275365.1 Planctomycetota bacterium
AACGGATTCGTCCTCACCAGCATGTGCCGTCAGACCAACGGCTGCGACAACCGCGTCGAAGAGCGCGTCCGGGGGACACTGGGTTCCTCCAAGACCACCTCGAACTTTGCCGAGATTTATGGGCCAAACGAGTGGAAGTTTGCGGGCACACAGCTCAGCCCCTACATCCAGGAGCACAAAGACCTGATCGCGGCGATCCGCTCGGGCAACCGGATTAACGAGCTGCGTCGGGTCGCCGAGAGCACGCTGACGGCGATCATGGGCCGCATGAGCGCCTACACCGGCAAGGCTGTGACCTGGGACTTTGCGATGAACTCGAAGCTGGACCTGACACCCAAAAGCTACGATTTTGGCCCGATTGAGATCCCCCCGGTGCCGATGCCGGGGCAGACGCCGTTGATCTGATTCGCATTGCGATGACTTCGCGGTCGCCTCTACGAGCCCCGAGCGCAAGCTCGGGTTCAAGAATGGTCGATTCTCCCGGGCACACCCGACCCTGCGCTTGCGCACAGGGCTCGTAGAGACGCACACAAAAGAAGTGCGAATCGAAGTTATCCCATCGCTGCCCGAATATCCTCGACGGCCTTCTTCGCATCGCCGAAGAGCATACAAGTATTCTCGCGGAAAAAGAGCGGGTTGGCGATCCCCGCGTAGCCGCTGGCCATGCTCCGCTTCATCACGATCACCAGCGTCGATTCCCAGACATGCAGCACCGGCATCCCGGCGATCGGGCTGTTGGGATCATCAAGAGCGTCGGGGTTGACAATATCGTTGGCCCCGATCACGAGCACCACATCAGTCTGCGGGAACTCCTTGTTGATATCTTCCATCTCGTGAACGATGTCGTAGGGCACCCGCGCCTCAGCGAGCAGCACATTCATGTGCCCCGGCAGCCGCCCCGCGACCGGGTGAATCGCAAACGACACATCCACGCCCCCATCGCGGAGCATCTTGGTGACTTCTGCAAGGGCGTGCTGGGCTTGCGCCACCGCCATGCCATAGCCGGGCACGATGATGACTTTCTTGGCCGCCTTGAGTTTCGCCGCGGTTTCGCCAGCAGAAATCTCGACGACATCGCCCTGTTCTCGCTCGACCGCACCCACACCTTCGCCGCCATCTCCGGTGCCAAACCCGCCGAGGATCACGCTGATGAAGGAGCGATTCATGCCCTTGCACATGATGTAGCTGAGGATGGCACCGCTGGAGCCGACGAGTGCCCCGGTGATGATGAGCAGGTCGTTTGCGAGCATAAAGCCGGCGGCTGCTGCGGCCCAGCCGGAATAGCTATTGAGCATCGAGACAACGACGGGCATATCCGCCCCGCCGATCGCCACGATGAGATGGATGCCGATGATTCCGGTGATAACGGTTGCAATCCCCAGCCACAGCACCCCGTCCGAAATATCTCCCGACCGAGCGAAGAGAACCCCGAGCAAGACCGTCCCCGCGAGCATGGCGAGGTTGATAAGGTGCCGCCCAGGCAGCATGATCGGACTACCGCTGATTTTGCCGTGCAGCTTGCCACCAGCGATGATCGACCCGGTGAAGGTGATCGACCCGATACACACACCCACAAATATCTCGATCGTGTGGATGACATGCTCGGCGTGGGTGAGCACTTGCTCCTCGGCCGGGTGTATGTAGGTCGCAAACCCCACCAGCACAGCCGCCGCACCCACAAAGCTGTGCAGCATGGCCACGAGCTGTGGCATCTCGGTCATCTTAACCCGAGAGGCGACAAACGCCCCGACAACCGCTGCTGGAACAATAGCCCCCATCAACGGCAGATACCCGCTTGGTTCGATGCTCAGCGCGGTGGCGATCAGCGCAATGAGCATCCCCACGATCCCGAAGAGGTTGCCCCGCCGGGCCGTCTCCGGGCTCGAGAGCCCCGCGAGGCTGAGGATGAACAACGCCCCAGCACAGATATACGCAACAGTGACAAGGTTCTCAGACATGGTGGTATGACTTCTGGGGCTATTTCTGGAACATCGCAAGCATGCGCCGGGTCACAAGGAATCCGCCAGCGATATTGATCGCTGCCACAAACACCGCGATCAGACCAAGGATCGTCGCGGCACTCCCAAGGCTCCCGGAGAGATGGACCATCCCCCCGATGATAATGATCCCGCTGATCGCGTTGGTCACGCTCATCAGGGGCGTGTGCAACGCCGGGGTCACATTCCACACAACCTGCCAGCCGACAAAGCAGGCAAGCACAAACACCGTAAAGTGGCTCAGGAAGGACTGGGGTGCCCCAATCCCCACACCGATCATCGCGGCTGCGGCAATCAAAATCCACACCACGCCCTTGATCTGCTTGACCCGTGCCTCGGCCTCGGCCTTGGGGTCTGCCTTCTTCGGAGAATCGTGCGGCACCTCACCCCAGGGCTGCTCGGGTTCGTGCTCAGCAGCCTTCTCAGTCGGCTTCTCGGCCGGGGTGGGAGCTGCGGCCTTGGGTTTGGGCTTGGGAGGTGGCCAAGTGACCTTGCCCTCGTGTGTCACCAGCGCGCCACGCACCACCTCGTTATCCATGTCGATCTGGAAGTTGTCTGCCCCCCCCATCTCCTCGATCATATGAACCAGCGTCGTTGCGTACAGCCAACTGGCCTGCAATGCCATGCGGCTGGGCAGATCGGTGTATCCGACGATGCTCACGCCCTTGTGGTTGATCACCTTGCCCGGCTCGGTCAGCGTGCAGTTGCCCCCCTGGGCCGCGGCAAGATCGACAATCACCGATCCTTCACGCATGCTCTCGACCATACCAGCCGTCAGCAGCTTCGGGGCCTCCTTGCCGGGGATGAGTGCCGTTGTGATGATGATGTCCACCTCAATCGCCTGGAGGGCAAAGAGCTTCCGCTCAGCCTCCAGAAACGCATCGGACATCTGCTTGGCATACCCGCCGCCACCCTCGGCCTCTTCATCAAAGTCAAGGACGATCGGCTCAGCCCCCATGCTCTGGATCTGCTCGAG
>JAJRZG010000054.1 GCA_024275365.1 Planctomycetota bacterium
GGGTGTTGGGGGTGTTGGTTTTGATCCGACACTTCGCCGAGCCTCAGTGTCGGCGTCCGGGGTGATAGGGAAGGTACCGATCACTCGTCCTTCTCCAGCCCCGCTCCGATCAGCCACCGTTCGAGGTTGTCGCTGGGGATCGCAAGCTCGGCGACCACATTGCCCTCCGCATCACGCACTTCGAGCGTCCCCCCTTCGACGCTCTGCTCATCCGGCCAGAGGTCAACGACGGCCTCCTCGCCAAACTGTGCAGTATTGCTTTCGATCGCGTTGATCCGCCGTTGCATGCGGTCGAGCTCGAGATAAATCCGCTCGCGGGCCTCGGCGAGCCGCTTGAGCTCGGCACCGGCTGCAAGCTCGGGGACGGGCTGATCGCTGCCCGGCCTGATCCATTCGCCCCTCTCGATCCGCCCGCCGATCGCGCGGATGGCACTTGCGAGCTGCATATCTCGCATCGTCGATTCCACCCAGTCGGGGTCGGCAAAGGTCGCAGAGTCTGTCCCGTCGGCATCGGCGCGGATGATGTCCTCTTCTTGGCGAAGCCGAATCACTTCGCGGACCTCCTCATCGGTCAAGGGCACAAACATCCCCGGCGAGGGGTCCACGCCCCACTGGGCCGAGTCGTCGGTCCGTTGGATGCTTCGGCCGCTGGGCAGGTAGTAGCGGCGGTCGGTGATCTTGAGCTTCGCACCCGGTGCGCTGGGGATCGGGATGACGCTCTGGACGCTGCCTTTGCCGACACTCCGCGTGCCCAGCACCTCCGCCCGGCCATGATCGACCAACGCCCCCGAAAACACTTCACTGGCTGAGGCACTGAACTCGTTGAGCAGGATCACCATCGGGAAGTCGGGGAGTGTTCCTTCGCTGGTCGCTCGGTCGATTTCCTCATCGCCAATCCGGCCACGGGTCGAGACGATGACCCCTTCGTCGAGAAACATATCGACCAGTGCGACCGCTTCCGAGAGCACGCCGCCGGGGTTCCAGCGGAGGTCGAAGATCAAGCCGTTGAGGGAGCCCTCTGCTGCACCGATCGATTCGAGCGCCTCTCTGATCTCAGCAGCACATCCGGGGGTGAACTGCGTCAGCCAGACATACCCGATCTTGCGCTCGGGGTCGAGCATGAACTGCCAGTCGTTCTCGCCCCGGCGGTGGATGCCCTTGACCTGGACGGTGTTGATGCGTTCCCGCACGATGGTGATCGGCATCCGCTCGCCATCGCGTTCGACCGTGACATGCACGGGCACGCCCGGTTCGCCTATCAGCAGGTCGATGCAATCATCCACGCTCTTGCCCAGCGTGCTCTCGCCCTCGATCTCGACGATGGTGTCCCCCGCCTGGATGCCCGCCTTGAGGGCTGGCGAGCCGTCGAGGGGGGTGACGATCGTGAGGTAGCCCTCCTGGATATTCACTTGCGCCCCGATGCCGACATACTCGCCGATCAGCCCTTTCTCAAAGTCATCAGACTCTGCCGGCGGGATATACACGGTGTACAGGTCGTCCACCGCCTCGACAAGCCCCGCGATCGCCGCGTTCTGGAGGTCCTGGTCATCGGGTTTCTCATACGCCCGTGTCGAGATCAGGTGCTTGACCTCGACCAGCGGGTCGAAGAACTGGTAGTCGTCGCCCATGCGGGCGATGCGGAGGGTCGACCCCAGCACCGCGACGCCGAGGATACTGAGAAGACCGATCTGGAAGAAGATTCGTGGGCGTTTCATGGGCGGGGCTCCGTGCGCGAAAAAGGCCGTGGCTCTCACTCCATCCTACGGGCAGTCGGCCCGGGAGGATCGAGTGTTTGGGGGTTTGTTCTGGTTCGGGCATCGGCAGGCGATACACTTCCCCCACGATGCCAGCAGGACGCGAGAGAACCACGATTGATGTCAAGGCCGAGCGGGCGGTGGTGGCTGCGGTGCGCCTGCCCGAATCCCGGTTTGACCCGGCTGACCCCTTCGGCGAGCTCACCGCCCTGACCGAGCAGGCGGGGGCGCAGGTCGTCGGCGAGCTGGTCCAGAGGCTCGACCGCCCGATCGCGGGCACCTATATGGGTGTCGGCAAACTCGAAGAACTCCGTGGCCTGTGCGAGAGGCTCGATGCCTCGGTCGTCATCTTCGACCATGACCTCTCGCCCAAGCAGATATCCAATATCGAGAAGGCAACCAACTGCAAGGTGCTCGATCGCTCGGAACTCATCCTCGATATCTTCGCCAGCCGGGCGACGACGCACGCTGCCAAAATCCAGGTCGAACTCGCTCAACTCGAATACACCTACCCCCGGCTCCGCGCCATGTGGGACCACCTCGAGCGCATCGTCGGCGGCTCGCCCGGCGGCGTCGGCACGCGAGGCCCCGGCGAACAGCAGCTCGAAACCGACCGCCGACTCGTCCAGAAACGCAAGACCATCCTGCAAAACGAGCTGGCGACGATCCAGGCCCGCAAACGCCGCGAGGTGCGCTCGCGGAATGTCGACCACTTCACCGTCGGGCTCGTCGGCTATACC
>JAJRZG010000055.1 GCA_024275365.1 Planctomycetota bacterium
GGCCCAGCCTCGGTGCTCCCAGAAGGCGACGGTGCCGCCGACATCGAGAATGTGCAGCGGTCGGTCGAGGTCGGCAATAAGCCGCTCAAAAAAGGCGAACCGCTTCATACGCATCTGGTTCGAGAGACTTTCGTCGTTGTTGACATCGGCAAGTCGTCGTAATCCGAGCATCGTGGTATCGCTCCGGCAAGTTAGTGTGCGAGCCATTCGTGTCGTCGTTGCCACGCGGCTGTCCATGCGTGGGCTGAGTCTGCATCGGCTTTGGAACCTTTGAGAAGTTTGCGGGCATACAAGCCAAGTGCTCTCGAAGCCGGCCAGGCGGCAAAGAGAAGCAGCGCCAGCCAGCGGATGGGTCGGGGCATGTGTCGTCGGATCAGCAGGACCTTGGCCTTGAGCAGACGAACGAGTTTGTCGCTGCGCACTTTTTCGGAGGCCCCGCCATAGTGGATGATGGTGGCCTCGGGCGTGATCATGGGGCGTGCGCCGAGAGCCTTGGCCCGGAGGCAGAGGTCGGCCTCTTCGCCATACATGAAGAAGGCGGGGTGGAAGCCGTCGAGCTGTTCCCAGAGGGCTCGGGTGATGAGGAGGAAGCATCCCGAGACGATATCGACTCGGCGGGTGGTGTCTCGTGCCCACCCGCCGTAGGCCTCGGGGTTGCAGATCGGGTTGTTTCGGCAGAGGGAAGTCAGGCCGATTGCCTGGGCAAGCAGACTCCAGAGTGTTTGTTTGTGCCAGCAGGAACTGGGATTGAGGGAGCGGTCTGGAAAGAGCGTGCGGCCGCCCCAGATGCGGGCCTCGGGTTGCTCGGCTGCAAAGTCGAGCAGGTTGTCGATCGCTCCGTCAAGTACGACCGTATCGGGGTTGAGCAGCAAAAGCAGTTCGGCTTTGGCGAGTTTGGCCGCTTCATTGTTGGCACCGGCAAAGCCGAGGTTTGTGGTACTCTTGATGAGGTGGATACGGCTGCCGAACTCGGTATCAATCGCCTCGGCCGAGCCGTCGGTCGAGCAGTTGTCCACGACCAATACTTCGATGGTGTGTCTGGTGGTTTCGGCAAAGAGTGAACGGAGACATTCAAGGGTGAGGTCTCTGGTGTTGTAACTGATGATGAGAACAGAGACATCCGGTCGGGCGGATGCAGAAGGCGAAGGGGTTGGGGCCTTGGGTGGCTGCATGGGATGGGGTGCTACTCGGTGACGGATCGGACGGGGGCGACAGGCGCAGGTCGGGAGTTTGGTCGGGAGGGTTGGCGGCGTGCGGGCACCTGCTTGATGTTGCGCTGCCGGGAGCGTGCAAACTCATACAGTGAGGCGATGAGGGCAAGGTGGAGATACCACAGGAAGGTGATCTGGCCGAAGTAAGAGACGCCGATGAAGTTGACGGTGTGGACAAAGAGTGAGACGCCCAGCGCCCAGGCAAGGATGACCATCGGTCTTTGCTTCCCGGCGGCTCGCCAGGTGCGCCCGACAGCAAAGAAGGCAAGCCCGATCGTAAGTACAAAGAGCACCAGTGTTGCCAGCCCCCCCCGGATCGCTTCGATGACGAACTGGTTGGTGACATCCTGCCCGCCCCAGAACCAGTGCGCGGTGGACTTGGTACCGAGGGCAGCCCACTCGTTGAAGTTGCGGATGGCACTGTCGATAAGCATGTAGCGGTGGTAGCCGGTGTTGCCGCGGGTGATGGTGATTCGGGAGATCAGGTGCCAGACGGGCATGTTCATGGACAGGTGCAGCCCGACCGTCAGGCCGCAGGCTGCAAAGAAGACCCAGCGGACCCAGTGGCGAACAAGGAACATCCCTGCGGCGAACATCCCGGCGAGCACGCCCATCACCGGCGTGCTTGATGAGGTGAGCAGTACGATTGCCACCGCACAGAATGACCCGATGACAGCTGCATATCGCATCAGTGAGCGAGGCTGCCACCACAGTGCCGCGATCAATGGCAGCGAAGCCGCCCAGAAACACCCGGCTGTGATCGGATGCGAGAAGGCACCCTGACAGCGCAGCCTCCCCTCACGGATGGCGGTGACCGGGGGCACGCCACCCAGCGCAGCAAAGAGATTCCGTCCCGTCAGGTTCTCGATGAGGAACGCCCCGGCGAGGGGAACGCTGACAAGGGCGAACCCGAGGATTGTCGTGATGATGTCTTTGGGCGAACGGAGGAAGCACCGCATAAGGAGGTAGCCGCCGATAGCGTCGAAGACCTGGCCGCTCTGATAGATGAAGGCCGAGGAGGTGCCGTGGAGGGCGGTGTAGACGATGGTTTTGGTGAGGGCGAAGGCCATGATGGTGAAATCTAGCCATCCCCATCGGATGCCGTGGTATTCGCTGCGCATGACAAGCCGCATCATGCCAAAGAGGACGAGCAGACGGATGAGGTTGAAGTCGAGGTTGACGACGACGAGGCGTTGGGCCGAGGAGACGAAGCAGGCGAGGATGATGAAGGGCCAGACAGTGTATTGCCTGCGGACAAAGAGCAGGGCAAAGCCGCAGGCTGCGGTGAGGGCGAGCCCGGCCGGATGCAGCGTGGTGCTGTCTTTGTAGAGTAGCCCGCCGAAGTTCTCATTCATCGTGCGGACACTCTGGGCGAGGGTGAAGGTCGCGGGCAGGAGGATCATGGCGTTTCCTTCTGCTTGTCTGGTGTCTGGAGAGCGAGAGCTTTATCGAGGTGCCGTCTGTAGCGGCCGAGTGTGCCGAGCAGACTCTGGGCCTGGGCGCGAGGGGCGAGGCGGATGAAGCGATGGAAGGTTGGGAAGCCGGTATAGAGGGGGGTCGGCTTGCCAGCGAACCGGAGGGCAAGGAGTTGTCCCCACAGTCGGCCTCGGGTCTTGAGCAGATTGGGCTGTGAGCGTGGGAGCATCGAGTGGTCGCGGGTGGTGAGTGTGAGGTAGCCCTCGTCTCGGGCCTTGTGGAGTATCTCGACACCCCGGCGGGTGCGGGCGATCAGGAGCGAACTGCCCGGCTGTACCTCGGCAGTGGGGCGGTACCACGGGTCACCGACAGCGATATCGGCAAACTCGCCGGAGTGATCGGGGCAGATATAGCACCGCCATTGGCGAGACCGCTGGAGGAAGTCCCACGAGTCGGCGTAGCTGAGTCTGGCCTCGCGGGGCGTGCCGTTGTCATTCCACTGGACCACCCACTCGCCCGGCCAACCGTTGCCGCGATAGCGCAGGCTGGTGACAGTGGCTGGATCGGCGACACCCTCCTGCTTCATCAGATCGAGCGTGGCTTGTGTGGAGGGGGTGCCCGCGCAGAAGAAGGCGATGACCAGCCCGAGCTTTTCGTGGAGCGCCGCGTTCTGCCTCCGGGCTTGTTGCACAGCCGCGACATCGCAGGGTTTGCCAATGAAGACGCAGGGAGCCGGGGCATCAAGCACAATCGGCAGTCCCTCGGCCGGGCTCGCGGGGGCATATCGTGAGCCGGAGGTAGTGAGTAGGTCGTCGCGCGATCGGCTCATCACGGTTGTATTGAGGTAGGGTGTCTCTGGGTCGGCGGTGGTGTGAAGTACACCGTGCATGTGGCCTCGTTCGAGCGCCCAGAGCGCCAGGGCCGTCGAGGCCCCGCCGCTGGAGCCCGCGTGTCGGATACCGGGGTCTGTGGCATGACCCTCCCAGACTTCATAAACCGGCCCCCAGCTTGCGCGGAGGGATCGATCAAATCCGGGATCGGTCTCATCAAAAGTGTGCTGGAGGCTCGCGCCGGGGCAGATTTTTAATGCATCATCGGTTTCACGCGCCGGATCATCAACGAGGAATGGCCGCCGCCCGATCCCCTCGGCATCCGCCATGCGAAACCGCCCTGGCTCCACGGCAGCACACACCCCACAGCCCGTGCAGAGCTGACTGGAGGAGACATCGTCGATTGAGAGGATTGGGAGTTTCATGGTTGATTACTCGCATCCGAAGGATTACGACCGGCTACTAGTTCCGATGCAATGCCGAACCCAGCACCACTAAACGCAGCCGCTGTAGATTCTCGAAGCCGCGTATAGTGTGCTTCCACATCGGCTACACGCGAGTTTGTGCGATATCCAGACTTTCGATACTTTAACCATGAGCGAGCCGTATTCTTAAGCAACGGCGTACACCATTTTGTGATGTGTGCATAGGGCAGCCGCACGGGCAGCTCGGATACCCATTTTTTGCGCACGAACAAATATGGTTTCCAAAACTTGAGAGGCAGAATGCTCCATCCATTGCTATTGTGCAGCGCAAAGGCAGGGATAATGTAGACGCTCATTCCCTGACGCTCTGCTTGCAGGCAGATGTCGGGAGCACAAAGCTGACTCTGAGGCCCTGGAAGGTTCTCATCAAATCGGAGGCCACTGCTTTTTCGAACGACAAAGACGAACTCGTCTACGGTTCGGGCTGGAACAGGATACGCTAACGGGGTACCAACGAATCTGCCAAGTCCGACAGAATAGGTGAATCCGACACCACTGCCGCGTGAGTCACACCCGAAGAGACCGAGGACAGCCCAGTCCGGGTCGTTCTCTTGGAGCCAATGTAGCGCGGTCTGCAGTTGGCCTGCCCAGGGGGATGGCAGATACACATCCGGATGCGCAAAAACCAAGACATCGGATTGGCACTTGTCCAACGCATCGTTGTATGCGGTAACGACTTTGTCGAAGCCCGGTTGGACCAGTACCTGCGATGCCGGAGCAAGCGACGGAGACTTCGCAAGGTTCGTTTCCATCACTTTCTCGTCGCCATAGATACTGATGGCGATCGACCATGGGATAGTGTCGGGGTCAGGTTGCGTGGTCACGGTCAAATCCTTCGAAATAGCAACACGGTACATCACACTACTGGGCGAAGACATCTCCAAAGATGGGGCACGACTCAGTCTCAAATCGGTGCAAAGCGTCGAGCAGTTGATCACGAGTCATCCAGTCCTGTGGCCTGTCACCATCACCCCTGCCCATGCGGAGGCAAAATGTGTCGATGCCTAGATCAGCAAGGCGGAATACGCAGGATCTTGCAATATCGATTGCTTCGCTATTGAACTCGAAACACAACGCCGCTGGCCGTTGCGACATGCCCAAAAAGACTTCATACTCGCAGCCCTCAACATCGATCTTCACGAAATCTGGATTGCCATGCTCAGCGACCAACTCATCAAATGTCCGGACACGAACCGTCTCACGACGGCTCTCATGATCAGCGCCGAAGCGGCCCTTTGCAGTACGGCGATCCATCCAATCTTCAGACAGACTAGAGAGAGTATCATTGTCCCCAATTCTGAGATCGGCTTGGCCAGGCTCGCTCCCGATAGCACAGTGTTCAACACGGGCTCTACGCAGAAAGAATCTGCTGCGAAGTGCCGCACAGCATCGGGAGTTAGGCTCAACCGAAATGACACGAGCCCCAAGCGACAGGAATGCACTTGTATGATCCCCTCGATTGGCTCCGATATCGAAAACCAAGCAGCCACGCGATACGAACGGGGAGTACCACAACTTCAGCATGGCCAGGGCATCACCGCGATCACCAAGTCCAGCCATGTGATAGCATGATTTCAAGGCATCGTAGACTGGCCACGAAGAAATACTGTGTCTCAATCTGGCACGCACTGACCGCATCATCGACTCCTTTCGCAGTGAACCGAATCGCTCGTCTCTCATCGAGAGGCCTTCTCCGACATGCGCGGCAATGATGAACTACGCCACAACAAGTACGCGTGTCGCAACTCGGAGTTTAGGCTTGTAAATACAAGAAGCACAAAACATGATATAGTAAAACATATTAATTTTACAAGCAAAGCTGAATATGATTCTAGCTGATAATGATGCGCGAATAACTCATAAGCTGAAATGAATAATACGGTCGAAGTAATTGCTATCGCTGCGGGGCCAGCAGTCCGCCTCAATGGTATCCCGAAACGGCACGAGTAGGTCGTGATGACTGAGAGTGCAACAAGTTCGCCAATGAGGCCGCAAACGACGATTGTCGATAGACCAAAGCCCGTGGCTGCAGAAGCAATGGCGAGCGCCAGTCCGATCGTGCGAGTGGCATTTGACCAGAGAATCGCTTGAGTCTTTCCCGCGGAAAACGCTACGGTTATGTGCCCTGTTTTCAACACTCGGACCGCTTGCATCAACCCCAGCAATGCAATGATATCCGCTGCTGGAGCGTAGGATGCGCCAAAAACCGCAACGAAGATTAAGGGGCCAAAGAACCAATAGAAGATGGCGAATAGCATTGCAGAATACGAAAAAGCTTCAATGGTAAAGATGGCTTGACGGGCAACATCGCCCCGTGCGTGCGCCCTCGAAAGTGAAGGGAACAGCAGTGTACTGATGACTTTAGGCAAAATCAGCGATGGCATGAGGGCCAATGCAAATGCAGCGGAATACCACCCAAGCTCCTCCATCGTAAACGCCATACCCACGATGGCCTTGTCGCCTTGGAAGATAGCGAACATCACAAAGCCATTGAGCAACAGCGGCCATCCGAAGCGGAGCATTCGCTGGATGATCATGGTGTCCCACGCCCAGCGGTAAGGCCGCTCGGCAACGAGGTGGGACACCAGCGTCATCGTCAGCACCTGGGCAATGATGATGACCAGCATGACGCGGTAGTCGCCAAGCCAGAGTGCGAGCGGAGCGGCGATGGCGGTCGTGAGTACTTGCGGCCCGGTGTCAAGCCAGACCGAGCCTCCGAAACGCATTTCACGCTGCAATCGCGCGGCATCAAGATGGCCGAACCCTCTGATCAGCGGCACGAATGCGATGAGTTGAAATGCCCAGACCACTTCGGGGATGTTGAACAGGGTCGCAACCGGACTGGCAAGCGCAAAGAGAATAATCGTGACCAGGAGGCTGCGGAAGACTTGGAACGCGTGGGCGGTGGCGAGCATACGCGGGGCATTGCCGTCGGGAGCCTGCACCAGCATACGGTCGAGAGCAAGGTTGCTGGCCATCTCGATGAGGGATATAGTCATAGCGAAGGTCGAAGCGATGCCGAAGTCTTCGACACTTATCATACGGGCGACGATGATATTTCGAGCTAATGAGCACACGGCGGACAGCAGGCTGCCACCTGTAAGGAAAACTCCGCTTTTGAGGTATTTCCGGGCTGACATAGATGCTCAGCTGGCTTTCACCAGACTTCGTTTGGTGTGGCATGTTTGGAAGTGATCCGCAATGGCATCCATCTGCTCAGTAGCCTTAGCCTTCACGGCGGGGATGTGCTCAGTGAGCGACGATCGGGCTCCTTCCCGTCCTAAGAAACTTGCAAGCAACCGCTCGACGATCTTACCTGTACTTTGTTCACGCGGATCGACAACATGGTCGCCCTGGCCGCAGGTCTCGAAGACTCCGACGGTCTTGATGCTGTAGGCAACCGCTGAGGTGGGAACGCCCTGCGAGAGACCCGCGATGGTCGCGTGCATGCGTGTGCCACAGAACCAGTCGCACTTACCGATAAGCCCCTTGACCTTGCGGGGATCATCAAAGGCCGGAGCGACCGCGACACGCTCCCTTTGTGCTGGTGAAAGCGTCTCGACGATGGCCTTGGCAGCGTCGATGTCGGATTCATAGTGCCCGGGAGGCGTGACAACATGTGGCACGAGCACTACCCGGGCCTCGCATTCGAGCACCTCGGCGACCAGCCGCTGCATCAGTTCGCGGTAATCGGCGATGAATCCAAAGCGAGTTTTGGCAGCCTCGGGATCGTTGTAGATGAGGCCGCTGACATTGATTCCGGCAAGCGGGATCGCGGGGTCTGGCTGTTCGATCCATGCGGGGAGCGGATCGGGAAGATTGGTGCGCTCGGGCTCCGTGATCGGCAGGAGGAAGGCGACATCAACGCCGCAACGGTGGCGGTCGGGATCAAAGGCATCGCCAAGGAGGTCTTGCAACGCTGCAAAGCTGCGTTCATCGCGTGCCCAGGCCATGGCGCTGCTCCGGACAAGCCGGGTTGCAAGGCTCTTGGCTTCGGGTGAGGCGAAGGGGCCGTAGGTTTGCGGCGGGAGGATCAGGGGCTTGTTGAGCTTGAGGGCAAGGAGTTTGGGCCAGGCAACAGATTTGAGCCGACGCTGGCCGTAGAGATCGGTGAAGCTGTCCCCGCCGGAGATATCGATGATGGCATCGGTTTCTGCGAGTCGAGAGGCCGACGGCCCGTAGGGGAGTCCGGCCCGGATAGATGTTTCGATGCGGGCGTGGCTCTCCGGGCGGTACCAGCGGCGGGTGGGTGAAGCGCCGAGCTGGTCAAAGGTGATCTCGTCGCAAGTTCCTTCTCGCAGTCCTCGGGAATAGTCGAAGATGGTGATTTGAGCATCGGGGATTCTCGATCCGATGCCATGGACCAAACTGAGCCCCAAGGCCGAGACACCGAGGTTGCCCGTGTCGAGGGCGGCGTTGAAGATACTGCATCTCATGGATGGTTCCGGGTCTGGTGTCTGGTCTACTCTGTGGAATCGAGGGGGGCGAAGGCTCCAAGGCTTGCGGGGGTCTCCCGCTCGGTGCCGTGGAAATCAGCGATCGTCGAGAGCAGATTGAGCCGGTTCCGCAAAGGGGAGTCTGGTGCTGGTGAGAAGTCGAAGATATCGGGGTTGTTGAACATGGGGTCACCATCGGAGATATCGGTGCCCGGGGTGAGAGCACCGTAGGTATCTGTTTCGATATAGTGGTTGCTCTCGAAGCCATCGCTGGAGATTGTACCTTCCATCTTTTGCCACACGCCGCCACGGACCGAGAGATTTCTCGTGCTACCAGCCCTCCAGACGAACGGCTGATCTATCAGCGTAGTGTTCCAGAGCAACATGTGGTTGATCGAGATGTCTTTCAATTGTGACTTGGAACCTGGGCCTGTTACCTGAATACAAACATTGACAAACGCGATGTTGTTGACCTCCGCGACATCGTCAACGAAGAGTCCTTGGGCATTGACATTGGTGCCAAAGACATTGTAGAGCAGTATGTTGTCCCACACTGCGTCGGAAGCTCCGCTGATTTGGAAGAGGTCCGGGTGGTAGGAAGTGTTGCCCGCGTCGATATCGTTGACCGTTGCGTTGATGACCAACTTGCTTCGTGAGAATGCGTCCGAGCCGAGCCGCTCGGCCGTGACATTGCGGGCCATCGTTGCGGTGTCGTAGGCATTGGTCGCATCGGTAACAGAACAATCGGTGAAGTAGACACTCAGCCAGTTCTGGGCGTAAAGAATCTGGTAGTCGTCGTAGCGTCCCGGTCCAATGATGTCGCAGTTGTCGAGCCAGACCGAAGCTGCTGGCGAAGACGCGGTTGCCAGCTGGGTCGTGATCGTACAGTTGAAGACTCGGATGAACTGCGTGCGCATACCGCTTGAGCCATTCGTGTCGATGATGACATTCTCTTTGTTGGCACCCGGTGCTGCGGCGATGGTGGCCCAGCGGTTCTCGGTATCGAATCTCGGGTGAGAATACGGCCCCCATGAGTATGTTCCCTCTTCAAGCAGGCAGAGTGCCCCCCGAGCGTTACCTTTGCTGTTGCCGATTGATTGCAGTGCTTTATAGGGGTTTCGGAAGGGATTTCCCTTTGAGCCATCACCGGTTTCATCACTGCCACTGGGCGAGCACCAGACGACCTCTTGGGGAAGCGTGCCGTAGGCGTTGGTCCAGAGAGAGAGCGAATGTTCGCCCGAAGCGACCGCCTCAGCATCAAACTCCCCAGCAAGCAGGCGGGGGGCACCGGCAACCTTAGGATACGCAATGGCCCGGATCTCGACGAGCCCATCGTTGGGCATTACCGAGGGGTCGAGAACGACGGTGTACTCCCAGACCTTGGTGCGGGGATTGAACTGCATCTCGTGGACCCTCACGGGCTCCCCTCCGTTGGCGGCGAACTCAACATAGTCGATGCCATTGACATGGAACGCGACAACGCCGATATGGAATGGCTCGGAGATTGTTTGGAACGGGACAATATCCCAGCGGGCGATCACCGTAGCTTCGTAGCCTGGTTTGGAGTCGTCGCCGACCGGAGGGGGATCCTCGGTTTGGCCTCCCCACCCTAAGCCGGGTTCGAGCATCGCAAACTCGGTCGAGTCGGAGAGGTAGTCACCCCCATCTTCTTTCTCACTTCCTGGTGCCCACCCCCGTCCTGTGCGCCACTCGGTCGGGTCGTCCCCAGCGACGGCGGCGTTGTCTCCGACTCGGGCGGTGAGGCTTGCGCTGAGGAGAGTGTTGGTGAAGGTGTTCTCGATGGTGAGCGGGTAGCGGCCGAGGACCGGGTGGGAGATCATGATGCCCTGTTGGCCGTGCAGCATGGGGAGCGGTTGGTCTTGTGCGACAGGATCGCGTGGCAGTCTGTTTGCGTGGGTTGGGGTGCCGATGTCTCGGTAGACGGGGCGCTTTGCAATCTGGGGCAGAGGATTACTGCGGGGGACACGAAGGGTGACGACCGAGCCATCGGGCTTGGAGATGCGGATGGTCTCGTAGCGGGACAGAGTGGGGGCCTTGGTGACGACCTTGGTGGATTGGGTCTTCGAGGAAGACCGGTGGTCCTTTGTATCGCTCTTCTGCGCGAGTGCAGAGGTCGAGGTGATCACCAAGATGAGCAGGGCGGCGGTCCGTGTCAGCCTTCGGGTGAGCAGGTTGGGCAATGTAGACATAGACCTATTCCCTCCATTGCCACCCCGAATCCACTCTAAGTATCGACTACGCAAGGCCTTGGCGTGTGGGTATTGCCTGGTTGTTCTTGCTTGGCCGGTCTGCCTACTCGGCAGAATCAGCATGGTCGGGGCAGTTGGACCCTGCGGGTGGATGAGGGGCTTCACTGTTGCTCTCAACCCGAGTGTAGTCGGGCAGGGTCCGAGAAAATACTATGGGGTCGGTAATCTTTGCGCATCCGGTGTGATCGGTACTGGGGAGAGGTAGGGAGTGTGGTATGGGTCGGGGAGGGGAGCTGGGGATTCGATGGTTGAAGAGGTTGGTCTTCTGAAGGGAGCTTGTGTGGCGTTATGGAGGCACGGACAATCTGGAAGGATGGATCGACAATCCGCGGCGAGTTTGCGCCGCGAGGCTGGGCGGGCCGTTAATCTCAGATGGTGCGAGTCGCTTGAGGCCCGGTGCCTGCTCTCGTCAGGGTTCACGACCGAGGAAGTTTACTTCACGGAACTGGTCAATCGGGCGAGGTCCGATCCGCAGGCAGAGGGGCTTCGGCTGGGGATTGATCTGACCGAGGGGCTGACCAGCGAGCAGGCCGCATTGCTCGGGACGGTCGAGCCTTTGGCGCTCGATCTCTCGCTGACCACGGCTGCACGCGCCCACAGCCTCGATATGGCGACCCGCGGCTTCTCCGACCACATCAATCCCGATGGGCTCAACCCGACCCAGCGAGCCCAGGCAGCGGGGTATTTGGGCGTGGCGGGCGAAGTCATCGCGTCGGGGCAGAACTCGATCGATGCGTTGTATGCCTCGTGGATGGACACGCCCGATAACCGGATCAACCTGTTGAGTCTGTTGACTTCATTCGACGAGGGCTTTCATTATGACCAGATCGGGCCGGGGTTTGCGACCGACCTCGGGTTTGCGGACGACACCTACACCGCGATGTTCGGCGACCCCGGGACGGGCTCGACATCGAGGCTCGTCGGGGTGGTCTATGACGATACCGATGCAGACGAGTTCTATTCGATCGGCGAGGGGGCTACGGGGGTGCGGGTCGATGTGGCAGCAGCCAGCGACCCGGAGACGATCGTCGGGACATTCACCACCGACGAGGCGGGGAACTATCAGATCGTGCTGGGCGATGGCTCGTGGATTGTGACCTTTACCGAAGTCACGACTGGGAAACTGGTTGCCAAGCAGGTGACGACGAGTGGTGAGAATGTCAAGGTGGATGCGGTTGTTTCTGAACTGGTATCGCCACCGGATGATGGGGGTAACGGTGGGGGTGGCGGGAATGGTGGCAATAACGGTGGAGATGGCGACAATGGTGGGGGTGGCAACAACGGTGGTGGTGACTCTGGGAACGGTGGTACAGAGGATGACCACGCCAACGATGGGGACTATGGCAACGCAACGCTGGTGACTCTCGATAGCAGTCACACGGGAGTGGTTTCAGGTGAGGTCGGCACTGCGAGCGATACGGACCTTTTCTACTTCACAGCAGACATTGCGGGTGAGTTAACAGTGACACTCGACGGGTCGGGTGGCAACCTGATCGGGTCACTCACACTCAAGAGTGTTGCGGGGCTTGCGTTGATCGCCGAGGACGCGACAACAGCCGGCGGAGTGGTGTCGGTGATATGGAATGTGCCTGCGGGTGAACAGTACTTTATCGTCGTTGGTTCATCAGGTGAGGCTTCGACCGGGGGCTACTCGGTGTCGGTTTCTATCGTCGATCCGAGTGAAGATAATGGCTCGGGTGGCGGTAACGGGGGCGGGAGCGATGGCAGTGGGGGTGGCTCGGGAAATGGCAACGGCGAAGGCGGTTCCGGTGGCAGTGACGGCTCTGGTGAGGGTGGTTCGGGGGACGACGAGGGCACAGAAGATGAAGACCCGCCGGTCGATGCCACAAGCGATGACTCGGGGGCGTTCACGATCGTCCGTACCGATGCTGACGGCAGGCCGATCCTCTATCTGCAAGAGGACGACGGCTCCTGGACCCGCGTCGATCTGGTCGGTGAGGCTGGCGGCCCGACGCCCGAGGGGCGATTCTCGACCTTTCTCGATCCCGTCTCCGGCCGGTCGTCGATCATGAGCGCCACC
>JAJRZG010000056.1 GCA_024275365.1 Planctomycetota bacterium
CGGACCGATGCCTTTCCTGCCCCCTCCGCGAGTGAAGGGAACTCAAGCGGATTCCGTCTCAGGGGCTGGGCACCGGTGCGGGTGTGAGGTCGAACCACCCCTTCTCGTTTGCCGAGACGGTCATCACCGGCGTGTTGGGGTAGTGGTCGAGCACCAGCGTCCACTCCAGCCTCGCTGCCGCATCCAGATACCAACGGCGGGTAATCATGCTTGTATAGGGCTCGACATCGTACGCGAGGCTGTAAGCCTGCCCGAGATGCCAGGCTGTGGGCATGACATCGGGTGTAAAGACTACTGTGTGGCCGTGGACATCGGTAAACCCGATCGCCTGCTGCCCCCAGGTGTGCCCCGGCGTGAGCATCACCCACACGCCCGGCTCCGTCTAGGTCCGCCGAAGCTCAGCCGCGAGTCGGGGCAGCTCGTCACGGTGAGGAGTGAGGCCCGGCGCAAAGGGCGGCACCGACTCGACCAGCCTCAGCTTTGGCTCGATCGGGAGCAGGTGGTCGCGGTAATAGGTCCGCGTCATCACCGCATCGTTGGCGATCGCGTCACGCCATTCGCGGGCCTGCGCCCACACCCGGGCGTTGGGGAAGGTGAGCTTGATCTCGGAGCAGTCTCCAGATGCCTGCCCGGGCTGGGCGACCCAGTCGGGAGTCTCGCCAGCCCGGCACCTTCGGGTCAGCCCGCCGGCGTGGTCAAAGTGCAGGTGGGTGATGAGTACCGCGTCGATCTCGGCCGGGTCGATCCCCGCCTCGATGACGGCTGTTTCGACGGTGCGGTCTTCGAGGCCGAAGATTCTTTGCATCTTCTCGCTGAGCTTGTCACCCGTGCCGGTCTCGATCAGGATGCGCCGAACCCGTCCGAGCTCGGGGTCGGGTTCCTCACTCTCCAGCAGCAGGCAGTTGTGCGTCAGGGTGATGCGGTTGTGCTCGTCTGGTGTGAGGGTGCGTGTCCAGATGGTGCGGGGAATGACGCCGAACATTGAGCCGCCATCGAGCAGCAGGCGACCGGCGTTGAGCAGCTTCCAACGATAGCGAACATTGTCCATGCTGTATGGTAAGCGGGTGGATGGTTGGTTGTGTGCCTCATGCAACAGTAGGGTTGGCTACTATGCCCCTATGGCTCTACCGGAATCACAGACTTCAGTTCAGCGCACGCGAGTGTGTGAGTTGCAGGCCCGCGTTTCCGAGGTGCCGTTTTGGTGGCATCGAATAGATCTCGGACACGGCGTGGTCACGCCGGGCGTGGATGATTCTCGAGGCAGGCTTAAGCGATTGCGATTGCCGCTAGACCTCTCCGGTCGGTCGGTGCTCGATGTCGGCGCGTGGGATGGGTTCTTTAGCTTTGAAGCTGAGCGCCGTGGTGCCAGGCGAGTCGTTGCGTGCGACCGCTGGGATTCGACAACCGGAGGAGCGGCACCCACAGGATTCCGTATTGCCAGGGACGCACTCGACTCAAAGGTTGAAGAACTACCCGGCGGGATTGAGGGCGCCGACTCCCGAGCGTTGGGGACATTCGACCTGGTTTTATGCCTGGGTGTGCTGTATCATGTCACGGACCCGTTTGATACGATCCAACGACTGCGTGCGCTGACGGGAACGCTGCTCATACTCGACACCGAACTCGACGCGACCTTCTTTCCCCGCCCCGCTATGGCGTTCTACCCGGGCAAATCACTCCGTGGGGATCCGACGAACTGGTTCGCCCCAAATCTCAGCGGGCTCCGAGCGATGTTGATGGAGGTCGGATTCAGCCGGGTGGAAGTGGTCTGGAGGATGGGTTTAGCTGCTCGTGTCGGCAGAGCCTGTCGCGATACTCGCCAGCATGGTATGGGGCTGTTCGCTGGTGTGCAGCGTGATCGTGTCATAGTGCATGCAACCGTTTGATGGCCAGAAGTCTCGAACCGATTATCGATCTGCTTGCCGCAGGCGGGCCATCCGAGAGAACGAGATGACATATGGGGGAGCCTCCGGGTCGGCAGTGTACCATCGGTGTATAGGAGTGCCGAGGCGGCTTGCAGGAGAACCGAATGCACGCGGACGAATCCGTCGGGCTGTCACCAGCCCCCCCCATCGAGTCCAAGATCGCTGCCCGTATCAACGAGCACCGCCAGGCGGTTGCGGTGGGGGAGGTGGCCGACGAGACCGTCCCGATCGCGGGCGGTGTGGCCAACTTTGCCGTCGGGGTCGAGTGGGTCAACCACGCGATCCTTGTCGGCTTTGATGCGGAGGTCACCGAGACCGACCTGGACGCCATGGAATCGTTCTACCGCGACCGCGGCCAGCCGCCCAAGTTAGATATTACGACCTTCGCACCCGAGACTTTCCTCGCACAGCTCGCCGCCCGTTGTTATATTGTCGAGCACTTTGAGAATGTGCTGACCCGCCCGCTTCGCGCCAGCGACGATCCCTCCGCCGCGCTCGAGCACGGCCCGCCCCCCAGGCTTATGCTCGAATACACCGACAAGGCCGACGACGAGGCCTGCCGCGAGCACGCGATGATTGTTTCCAGCGGCTTCGTGGACGGTCGGCCCCCGGAGCCGCACATCGAGATGTCGATCCGTTCCATTCGTCACGCGCGTTCGGTTTCGTTCCTCGCCCGCATCGGGTGTGAGCCAGCGGGTGCCTGCAGCATGGAGATTTTTGAGTACGAGGGGATGCGGGCGTGCGCCCTCTGGGGGACGACAGTCCTCGAGCCCTTCCGCCGCCAGGGTGTGCAGCAGGCTCTTATCGCACAGCGCCTTGCGTTTGCGATCGAACAAGGGTGCAGCATGGCATACATTGAGAGCAAGCCGGGCGTCGCGACTGAACGCAACGCGGCCCGCTTTGGCTTTGGGTTGTGCTATGTGCGCTTGTGCATGGCTCTGCATGGAAAGCCAGAGAACCACGGTTGACACTTGTGGCACTGAGGGGCTGGAGAGTTTCCTGGTTCGACGCATGGAATCTCTGAACAATCAGGGGGGCGGGCTTTCCATCCCGCCTTGGTGTGGGCTGAAGCGACAATGAACCGGCTTGCTCGGTATTGTTCAGAGGTTCCGCATCACGAGAATAACTCAAGCGTTCCTACGAGTCCTGTGCGCAAGCACAGGTTCGGGATACACCTGTGACATTCGGCTATCCACAAACCCGAGCTTGCGCCGGGGCTCGTCGAGACGCATACGAGTTGTTAGCGCGCCGTTTATCTCCCGATTGGACTCGGGTTGTGGGATGACTCGCACAAAATACTGCAAAGAAAAACAATGGCAGAGACAAAAATATTTTGGATGCAGCGCGTGTGATGCCTTTTTAATCCAAGGGATACACAGGCTTGCAGATGTTTGGATGATGGTTGGATATTTGTGGTTTGCGCTTGTATTGTCGAGTAAAATGCTGTAGTATGCGGTGTGTGGGGATCGCGCAGCTTGTGCGATGCAGATCGTTCTTCGTCAGCACTTTATCTCTGTAGAGTGCCTATTCGGGGCCACATTGACAACTCTTGTGCTGTGAGTCGAGGACGACCGTCAGGAGGTTTCGAATATGGACAATCCACGCTATCGAGCAGTGACACTGGGGAATGTCGGCAAACTCCCATTCTGGGATCGGCTCGACACCGATGTGCGCGACGCGGTCGAGACCGTCTCGCTCGTGCTGCCCTTTCGCACCAACGAGTATGTCTGCGAATCGTTGATTGACTGGGACAATGTGCCCGATGATCCGATCTTTCAGCTCACCTTCCCACAGAGAGATATGCTCGAAGACGACCAGTTTGAGGAGCTGCAGTCGCTCCGCAACGAGGGCTCGAAAGAGCAGATCGCGCGGACGGTCGAGCGCATCCGCTTTGAGCTCAACCCGCACCCGGCGGGACAGATGACCCACAACAGCGCGATTCTCGATGGCAGAGTGCTCGATGGCATCCAGCACAAGTACCGCGAGACGGCCCTGTTCTTCCCGGCCCACGGGCAGACATGCCACGCCTACTGCACATTCTGTTTTCGGTGGGCGCAGTTTGTCGGGATCGACAACCTCAAGTTTTCCAGTAAGGAAGTTGAGGGGCTCTGCGCGTACCTGCGTCACCACCCGGAAATCTCCGATGTCCTCCTCACCGGTGGCGACCCGATGGTGATGAAAAACTCGGTACTTGAGCGGTATATCGAGCCATTGCTTGAGATCGAGAGTGTGCGGACAATCCGCATCGGGACCAAGAGCGTCGCGTATTGGCCGCAGCGGTTTGTGACCGACCCGGATGCCGACAGCGTGCTGCGGACCTTCGAGCGTGTCGTCGCATCAGGCCGACAGCTTGCGATCATGGGGCACTATTCGCATCCTGTTGAGCTTTCAACCGATGTTTCTCAGGAAGCCGTCCGACGGATTCGATCGACAGGGGCCAACATCCGTATGCAGAGCCCCGTCCTCCGGCACATCAACGACGATGCCTCGGTCTGGGTAGACCTGTGGACCAAGGGGGTCCAGCTTGGGTGCATCCCCTACTACATGTTTGTCGAGCGGGATACTGGCGCAAAGCGGTACTTCGAGATGCCGCTGGTTCGCTGCTGGAATATTTTCCGCAACGCCTTTCAGCGGGTGTCCGGGCTGGCGAGGACGGTCCGCGGGCCGTCGATGTCGTGCTTCCCCGGCAAGTGTCATGTGCTGGGCATCACAGAAATCAACGGCGAGCAGGCGTTCTGTCTTGAATATCTGCAAGCCCGCGAGCCGGACATGGTGCGGCGGCCGTTCTTTGCCAAGTTTGACCCCAGGGCATCGTGGTTTGACCAGCTCGAGCCACTCAACGAGAGCGACAGGGCTTTCTTTCCCGAGACAGAACGGTCACCGGCCTTTACGCCTCTCAATGTGTACTCGAACTAAATCGCTCTGATGCGATAGGTGAAAAACCCCGTGTGTATCGACGAGCCATGCGTGTGTATCTACGAGCCCCGAGCGCAAGCTCGGGTTCAAGGATGGCCGTTCGTCATAGGCATACCCCAAACCTGTGCTCGCGCACAGGGCTCGTAGAAATGCACTTGCTATTTTCGCAATGCGTATGAATGCAAGAGGGCGGAGGGAGTCGGGTTCACTTTGCCTCATGCCAGTTGTTGCTGATCGCGGCGTCAGCGACGAGAGGCACATCGAGGGTCATCGCCTGCTGCATGCGGTCAACAACAAGATCGCGGGTCTGCTCGGCAAGCGACTCGGGTGTCTCAAAGACCAGCTCATCGTGTATCTGTAACAGCATCCGCACGCCTTCGATCTCGGGAGGCTGGCCGTTGCGTAAGTGGGCGGCGTGCGGGCTGAGGCGGCGGTGCAGGTCCACCATCGCGATCTTGATAAGATCAGCAGCCGACCCCTGCACGACGCTATTAATCGCCATACGCTCGGCGAGCGACCGACGGTTGGGGTTGTTCGAGTCGATATCAGGAATCGGTCGGCGGCGTTTGAGCATCGTCTCGACAAAGCCGTGCTGCTGGGCGTGGGCGACGCACTCTTCCAAGAAGGTCGTGATGGCGGGGAAGCGTTTTTTGTAGTCGGCGATAATCTCGGCAGCCTCGGTGTTGGAGACATCGAGCCGGCGCGCAAGCCCAAACGAGGTGATGCCATAGACGATGCCGAAGTTGACCATCTTCGCGCCGCTGCGTTGGTCGCGGGTGACCTCGGCAAGAGGGATGTTGTGAATCTGCGCAGCGACCGCAGCGTGGATGTCCTGCCCCTCGCTGAAGGCATCGATGAGCGCAGTATCGCGCGAGAGATGCGCAAGCAGCCGCAGCTCGACCTGCGAATAGTCAGCCGTGACGAGCAGGTGCTCCGGGTCAGCAATAAAGGCCTTGCGGATATCACGCCCGATCTCGGTGCGGATGGGGATGTTCTGGAGGTTTGGATCGCTCGAACTGAGCCGACCCGTTGCGGTACCGGTCTGGTTAAAGCTCGCATGGATGTGCCCAGTGCCCGGGTTGATATCCTGGTGGAGGTTGACAAGGTAGGTGTTGACGAGCTTGGCGAGCTGGCGGTGTTCGAGGATGAGCTGGGGGATTGGCGTTTAGACCGCCGGGTCCTGAGCGAGCTTGTCAAGCACCTCGGCATCGGTCGATGGGCCGGTTTTGCCGCGTTTTGTAGGACGGAGACCCAGTCCGGGATCAGTCGCGTCGGGGCGGTTAAAGAGCACGCCGGCGAGCTGCTTGGGGGAATCGGGATCAAACTCCCGCCCGACTGCGGTCATGGCTTCATCAGCGATCTGCGCCCGGAGCTCGACGATGCGTGCATCGAGGCGTTCACGCTGGCGTTCGAGTTCGTTGGGGTCAACACGGATGCCGTTCCATTCAAGCTCGGCAAGCACATCGACCAGCGGCATCTCAAGATCGCGGAAGAGAGAATCGAGGTGCATCGAGTGGACTTGCGGGAGCAGGGTTGCCGAGAGCTGGAGTGTGACATCCGCATCCTCGGCGGCGTACTCAACCGCTCGGCTCAGCGGGACGGTGTCGAAGGTGCGTTGCTTCTTGCCAGAGCCGATTAGGTCGCTGATGGGGATGTTGCTGCGCTCGAGCAGGGCAAGAGCCAGGGCGTCCATCGAGTGGCTCGAACGAGAGGCGTCGATGAGATAGCTTGCGATCATCGAATCGCACCCGCCGGGCGCAAGATGGCCTCGAAGTTCGACGCCCGCCCGCCGCAGCACGAGGATGTCGTACTTGAGGTTGTGCCCGAGCTTGGGGATGGCCGCGTCTTCGAGGATCGGGCGCAGCGCATCGAGCACCGTTGCCTCATCGAGGTGCGTGTCGGGTTCGGGCGAGCGGACGGGGACATACCAGCCGGTGCCGTGGGCGGTGGAGAAGGACAAACCACAAAGATCGGCACACATCGGGCGAATGGAGGTGGTCTCGGTATCGACCGCAATGGCATCGGCGTGACGCAGTTCGTCGAGGAGTTCATCGAGATCGGCGTGCGTGTACACGCAGCGGTAGGTGCCGTTGGTATCGGGCGCGGGAGATGTGTCGTCGTCGAGTGTGTCGAAGAGGCTGCCGGGCTCGGGGCGTGACTGTCGCGGGCTGGAAAGCCCGCCCCCCTGTTTTTGTGCTTGGCTGGAGAGTTCGCCACCCTGCTTTGGCTCCGGGCGAAAGAGCCCACGACCTGCTGGTGGTGCGGTGCTGGGAGTGCTGCTTGCATGGGGTGTTACAGCTTGCAGAGTATCTCCCGCACCGAGCATCGACTTGAGATCGTGCTGGTAGCGGTTGAAGCCGAGTTCCTGGAGGATCGGCCCGAGCTCCGCGAGGCGGAACTTGCTGGCGGTCGCGTTATGCAGATCGAGCTCGATCGGGACATCGTGGCGGAGCGTGACGAGTTCTTTCGAGAGATCGAGAACGCCCGATTCGGCAGCCGCGAGGATGTTCTCGCGGCGTTTGCCCTTGATCTTCCAATCCTTCTTCGGCTTTTCCTCGCGCACCTCGGCAATGATGGCATCGAGCGTGCCAAACTCGACGAGGAGCTGCGCAGCCGTCTTGGGGCCGACACCAACAACCCCCGGCACATTGTCCGAGGTGTCGCCCATAAGCGCGAGCATGTCGATCACCTGCCCCGGCTCGATGCCCAACTCCAGTTTCATCGTCTGCGCGGTGATGAGAATGTCGGTATGAATGTCGTACATCTCCGTCGGTGGCTGCCCAGAGCCGAGGAGTTGCTTGAGGTCTTTGTCCTTGCTGATGATGCGGACGCGGACATCGGGGTGCTGCGTGCTGAAGGTGGTGGCGAGCGTGGCGATCACATCGTCGGCCTCGAACCCCTCCGCCCCGATCACCGGCACGCCGATTGCCCGCAGCAAGGCGAG
>JAJRZG010000057.1 GCA_024275365.1 Planctomycetota bacterium
ACCTCAGCACACGATCATGCCCGCCCAGAGCGGCGGGCATGCCACACTAAGACCATGCCGGGTGCCATCACTCGCGGCCTTCTCAACTTCCTCATTCTTCCCTCTTCCTCCAGCGCAGTGATGCCGCTCGACCCTGGTCCACCGCAGCGGCTGTCCCGAGACCGGGCCGAGTGTCCAACTGTGGCTGTCTCAAGTCATTGTTCTGTTGTCTTGTTGTCCCCGCTCAACAGTCCCCGCGAAGTCTCCCCCTGCCAGCCCGGCATCCGGCATCACTGCGCGGAGAGAAAAAGAGGAGAAGAAGGAGAGATGGAGGCCGCGAGTGATGGCACCCCGGAACACAGAGTCAGATCGTCACGCATTCGGGCCACCCGCCGTCAATGCTCAATCAAGCGAAACAATGGTTCCTGACACCTTTTCTTCCCCGCCGTCAATGCTCAATCAAGCGAAACAATGGTTCCTGACACCTTTTCTTCCCTGACACCTTTTCTTCCCTCGGTTGCAGACTCCTCAACAACTTCGGCAGAATCGTCCCCGAGCCCACACAACCCCCGCCGCACGCATGTGGGTTGCCCTTGCTCCCTCGTGTTCATCCTTCATCCTTCCGCCTTCATCCTTTCCTTCCCACTCCAAGATCGCCCCGGAGGGGCGAACTACCCCGCCCATCGGCCCCGGGTAGGCAATGAAAAACCCCCCAGTTCAGGGGGTTTCAAGCGGATTCGTCTGGTATGCCCGAACCGATCAGGTGTCCGTCGATCCGAGGGATTGAGATCCCTCGGCTTTCATGTGAGGGAGCAGTCTTTCTTGTGGAGGGCAGCGCTTCAGGTCAGGCGGCAAGCCCGCGCACTCTCCCAGCCACACCATCGAGTGTCATATAGAAGAACTCGTTGGTGATGGGGTAGGGGAGTCGTTCGTGGTCCTGGGCGACTCGTTCAGCAACCCGGTCGAAAAACTCGGGGGGCGTGGGCGAGAGGGCGACGAACATGTCGCGGGCGGGGATGGCGACATAGAAGTTGCCCTCGAAGTGGTTGGAGAGTCGGCGGTAGAGCCCGGGGAGGAGGAGGCGGGCGGCGTCGTAGCCGTCCTGCTCGCTGACGATGGCAGCCTTGCCACCCTCTTTGCTCTCGACAAACTGCATCTCGAGTTCGGGGGCGTAGTTGTTGAGGTTTTCAAGAGCGATCTCTTCGACCTCTTCGATGTCGAGCCGCCACTTGAGCATCTGCTCGGTGGTGATGCTGATGGTCATCTGTGGCATGTCGGTGACAAAGACAACAACCGTGTCGTTGACGAAGGGCACATGGGCGACCATCTGCTCGTCGAGGTGGTCAAAGATGCTCATCGGCTGGATGCGGGGCATGATGCGCGGGCGGGCATAGTCAAGGTCCATCGTCGAGACCGAATCGGTCTCGGTGGCAAAGAGCTGACCGAGGTAGTGGCGGACGATCTCGGGCCCACGGTCGGGCTCGGTCGTGACCATGCGGAAGACATTTTCAAGGTCGAGCCTGCGTCCATTGACGAGGAGCTCACGGGGGCCGGTCAGTTCGACCTCACACTCGGGCTTGATGTCTCGCAGCATTTCTGCAACATGCTGGGCGAAGGCTTCGGGCTCTCCTGGCATTCCTGTCATGACGGCTCCCTCCTCTATACGCAGGCCGGCTCCCTCCGCGTGCCCGGGCAGAACAGCCAGGGAACGAACGAGGGGAGTGTGGCCCGCGGCCACGGAGGAAAGCAGCGTCAAACTCAGGTTCAGTATGCACCCAGTTGGGGGTGTATGCCAGGAGAGTGTCGGAACAGTCGGCATGGACGCGCTGTCGTGCCCAGCCGGTCATGGCGCAGGTAGGGTCTGCGAGGGATCGGGGGACGATGTTGTGGGGGTGGATGTCGATTGAGCCGGGGGAGTGGGTGCATTCCCGGACGGCGGGGGGTGGCCGCGTCTACGCTGCTGGTCTATGTCCGATCATGCGCACACGCTGCCGACCGACACCGCCAACGGGCTGTTGCTGATTCTCAGCGGCCCGAGCGGGGTCGGAAAGACCACGATCACCCGGGGCGTTGAGCGGTCGATCGCTGACAGCGTGTTCAGCGTCTCGGTCACCACCCGGGCAAAGACGGGGGCGGATGTCGAGGGCGTGGACTATCACTTTGTCTCTGAGGCAGAGTTTGATCGCCTGATCGAGCAGGACGATCTGCTTGAGTGGGCGGATGTCTTTGGCAAGCGGTATGGGACGCCCCGCAAGTGGATCGAGGAGCAACTCCGGCGTGGGCGGCTGGTGATCGTGGAGATCGATGTCGAGGGGGCACGGCAGGTCAAGGCGAAAATCCCCGAGGCATTCGGGGTGTTTGTGCTGCCCCCGAGCGAAGAAGTGCTGTTGCAGCGGCTTCGGGACCGCAAGCGCGAGAGCGAGGAGGCGATCCAGAAGCGGTTTGCAGAAGCCAAGCGGGAGATCGCGACCGCCCGGGAGGGGGATGTATACGACCTGTTTGTCGTGAATGATGAACTGGATCGGGTGATTGCTGAGGCTGTGGGGGCGGTTCAGGATCGGCGAGGGTAGAGGACAGTAATTTTTCGGGCAGGGCCGTTCCCCTGCTCGTTGGGGTGATTGTGCCCCAAATCTCTGTCTCTTGGGGAATCTGGGAAAATAGGTGGTTTGGAGAAGGGGTGTCTGGTAGTCTGGGAAGCAACCGGGAGGGAATCCGGGCGTATCGGACCTAGGCCGAGGCGTACGAGTGGCCAGCTGGGAGGCGGGCTGCGGCGGCCGGTGGGAAATGACGGAGGGCTTGTCATGCGCAGCATTGCGTTTGCAGTCAGACTCGGTGTGACGGTGGGTTTCTCGATGGTGGGGGTTTCGATAGCCTCGGCTGATGTCGTGGTGTTCGACTTCGAGGGCCAGGTGGGCAACGAGGACAACACAGCGGGGGACATGACCGCGCTGAGTCTTCAGTCTGATGGCGTCTTTGCGGTCATCACGCGGTCTGGCGGCGAGCGGTTCACGGTCTGGAACTCTCGCGGCGAGGATGTGCCGGGGGCGTGGGGGGCCAAACACCTCTCGCCGGTCTTTAACCTGTTCGAGGACGATTACCTGGTGATGAGTTTTTCTGAGCCGATGGCGAGGGTGACCGTTGAGTTTGGCGACTATGGACAAGACCACGACCTTGCAGAGGTGTGGGCGTATGACGATATCCAGGCGGGGGGCACCCTGCTCGGGATGTCAACGGGTGAGCTCGGGGACAACGACATGCGCTGGGACGCGCCGACGAGTGTGACCTTTCTCGCGCAGCCAGGCGAAGAGATCTGGTCGATCCGGTTCCGGGGCGGGCAGGACCCGTTCTATCAGAGCACCTTTATTGACAACATCGCTATGGAACTCATTCCCACGCCCGGCACGCTGGCAGTGATGGGACTCGCGTGCGTCGCGGCCTCGGTCCGACTGAGCAGACGCGAGACGCGCTAGCTGAGCCTGGGCGGTTCAACTGCCGGCCCGGGCGTGTATGCCCCGGCCGGCTTTGGTTTTTGCCGTGTTGCATTTGTCTCTACGAGCCCCAAGCGCAAGATTGGGTTTCATGAATGGTCGATTTTCATGGGGAAAGCCAACCCCGTGCTCGCGCGCAGAGCTTGTAAAGACGCGCACAGAAGAAGTGCATTCCGTATTCTGCGGCGATTCCCAACCCAGCCCCGGATGGGGCACAGGTTCATAGCCCCGGACGCAGCCCGGGGTGGTCGGTTGCGTGCGAGGAGTGAGCCCCGGCGTGGCGAAGGTGATGTGCAGAGCCGATGCACCTTCGCCCCATCCGGGGCTCGATCGTGGGTAGTGCGGGTGTCCCCGGGCTGCGCCCGGGGCTATGGACCGGAGCCCTTTCAGGGCTCAAGGCAATGATGATCCCACAAAGAACTCGTGCAGCGGATGAGGAGAAAAAGAAGAATCGCTCCGGAGGAGCGAAGTACCCAGGAGCACGGGCTCTTTGTGGGGTCAGTACCAGAACCCACGACTCAACCCCGCGTCCCGGCGTACATATCAAACCGCAGCAGCCGACACTCGATCTGCGCATTCATAAACGGTATCTTTCTTGATGATTTCAGGCCGATCTTCCCCGCAAGCTCGCGGCTTCCTGTACAGACAAACCCCGTCCACCCCGCGCAGCGTTGCTTGAGAAAGTCCCCGATGTGGCTGTAGGTCTCGGCCAACTGCTCCATCTCTCCCATTCGCTCGCCATACTCGGGGTTCATCACAACAAGCCCCGGTGAGGCGTGGACCGCCTCTGGTAGCGGTGTTTGCGAAAAGTCACACTCGACAAACTCGATCAGTTGCTCGACACCTGCGACGCGGGCATTGCGTCGAGCCGCCTCGACGGCGTAGGGGTCGATATCACTGGCGACAATCGTGGGCACCGGTCCAGGTGCAGCCGCTCGTCGCAGTTTGCCCGCCCGGTGCCTTGCCTCACGCCACTCCTCGCGGACATCCAGCATGGTGTGCATGAGGCTGTAGTTGCTCCGCAGCAGCCCCGGCGCACGGCCTGTTGCCATCAGGGCAGCCTCGATGGCGATTGTGCCGCTGCCGCACATGGGATCGACCAGGGCTTGCGTGCCGTCATACCCGGCTGCCATGAGCACGGCAGCGGCGAGGGTCTCCCGCATCGGGGCGTGGTGGGGGAGCTTGCGATACCCGCGATCGGCGAGCCATTGCCCGCTCGTATTCAGATAGACCCACGCCCGGTCGCCCTTCCAGTAGAGGTGGACGACGACTTTCGATCGGTCGGGGCCGCTGTCGGGTCGGCTGCCGGTGTGTTTGGTGATGCGGTCAACGATCGCGTCCTTGACGACGCGGGTCGGGTAGAGCGAGTTTGTGATCTGGGGGTGCTCGACATTGCTCGCGATGCTGACATACGAGTCGTTGGCGATGAGTTTTTCCCAGGGGAAGGCGGCGACCTGGGTGTAGAGTGCGTGGGGCGAGGGGCAGCGGAAGCGGGAGAGGAGCCAGTGGATGTGCTGAGCGGTCCGCAGTTGCAGATTGAGCCTCATGCAGTCGATGAGCGAGGCCCCGACCTGGACACCGGTGTGGTCCTCGTCCTGGATTGCAAAGCCCAGAGCCTCGACCTCGGCGCGGAGGTAGGGCGTGATGAAGGGGGCGCAGGTGATGCGGGTGAGCCGCTTTTTGGTGGGGTCGATCGGCATGACGGCAGGGGTGTATTGCAAGTGGGCAGACCCACGGTATGCACCCAGACCCCGGGTTGTGGTAGGCTGACAGTGGGGCTGTGGTAGTTGCGTCGGAGAAATGTGTCAGGAGCGTGCAGTATGCCTCTCGCGCGTCATCTGGTTCTTTGGGTGGCACCGACGCGCGGGCGGCGGGTTGGACCTGTGGAGTAAAGGAGAAACGGCACATGGCAAAGGGCAAGGCAGCGAAACGGAGTCTGGACAAAGAAGAGGACGACCGGTGGGGTGAAGACCTGGTTCGAGAGGGCGCAGCAGCCGGGCTTGAGGTTGAGGTGTTGGAGTTGATCATCACCGAAGAACCGATCCCGGACCCGGCGATGGAGGCCATGTCGGATGAGGAGTTGGGCCGGATCGAGCGTGTGACGGACCGAATGTATGAGGACCCCGCGTCGTTGATCGAAGAGTTGGAGGAACTGGTGGCGCAGCATCCGACGATGCCGATGCTGCGAAATCACCTCGTGGGGGCGTTGCAAGCAGCGGGGCAGCGGAAGCGGGCAGGCGCGCTGATCGCAGAGACAGCGGAGTTGTTCCCGGATTACATGTTTGGCTTTGTCAGCCGCGTGATGTGGCTGCTGACGAAGGGACAGGTGGAGGAGGCAAGGGCGTTGCTCGAGCCCGAGGGTGGGCCGGCGAGGCTGTTCATCGCAGCATTTGCGCCTCACAGGGAGGTGTTTCACTTCACCGAGGTGGTGTGCTACACAGCGATGGTGGGGTGCTATCTGGTTGTGACGGGGAGGCTTGAGGCTGCGGATATACAGCTGGAGATGTGCTTGGAACTTGCCCCGGAGCACCCGCAGACTTTGGAGCTTGAGCGGATGCTTGAGAATGCGGAGATGGCGGAGGTTTTGCAGCGGATGGTCTCGGAGATGGGGCGGAAGACCAAACGCCGCAAGACAAAAAAGAACAAGAAGAAAGAGAAAAAGAAGCAGTGAGGCATGGGGGACGGGGTTGCTTCTGCGAGCCCCGAGCGCAAGCTCGGGTTTGTGGATCGCCATCAGCCTCAAGCATACCCCAAACCCGTACACGCGCACAGGGCTCGTCGAAACGCACGAGTTCTTCTCGTGATGCGCAGGAACCCGCATCACGCATCGGCTGGCCCGAGAAGCATCGGGTTCGTATAAAACCATCGTTGCTGGTCTACGAAGTGAAAATGAGGGTTGACTTCTCCCTGTGAATCGGTATCACTAGAGAGATCAGCGAACCCCCCCGAGGATGCCATGCGCACATTCCCTATCTTGACATCGATAACTGTTCTGATTGCCTTGGTCCCGATTGCTCCTTCGCTTGCTGCAGAGCAGGACAACACCGTCGAGTGGGACGGCATCAGCCATATCGAATGGCAGGATCGGCGGCCGGTTTGCCCGGTGGGCGGGGAGACCTTCGAGGTTCGCTTCCAGGCGTATGCGGGAGACCTGACCGCAGCCCGGGTTGGTGTGGACAGCACGACATGGATCACCGCGAGTGTGATCGAGACGCGAGGGCCGTATGAGATATGGGCTGCCAATGTGCCCGCAACCGCAGAAGCGACCATCGGGTACACCATCGAGCTGACCGACGGGACGGATACGGATTATTTTTCACGGGTAGGGATGACCGACACCCTGCCCAACGGGAGCGACTTTGCGCTCGACTTTGCAACGCTCGAACACGCGCCGGTCGGCGCAACGCTGGTGACGGGGGGGACGGTCTTCAAGGTCTGGTCGCCCAGCCGATCGACGGTGCATGTGCGAGGCGAGTTCAACGGCTGGACAACCGCCAACCCGATGACGAAGGTTGGCGAGCACTTCATCGCGTTTGTGCCGGGGGCGCAGGCGGGCCAGCAGTACAAATACTTCTTCAACAACGGCATCTGGAACACCGATGCGCGCGCACGGCGGGTCAACCCGGTGGACAACTACAACTCGTTTATCATCGACCCCTTTGCCTACCAGTGGCAGGTCGAGGATTTTTCGCCGCCGCCAGCAGAAGATTTGGTGATCTACCAACTGCATGTCGGATCGTTTGCCGGGCGGAACGATCCCTTTGGCAATACGGGAAATCCGTCGGGCTATCGGGATGTCGGCGACCGGGCAGCCCACCTTGCCGAGCTCGGGATCAACTGCGTGATGCTCAACCCGATCAATGAGTTTCCGGGCGATTTTTCGGGCGGGTACAACCCGGTGAGCATGTGGGCGGTCGAGTCGAAGCTGGGCACGCCGGACGACTTGAAATATATGGTGGATGCGTTGCACGCCGAGGGGATCGCGGTGCTGCTGGACATCGTGTGGAACCACTTCAGCCCGACGGACAACTTCATGTGGAACTACGACGGGACGCAGCTCTACTTTGACGACCCCGCGGTCGAGACGCCCTGGGGGGCGCAGGCGGACTTTGACAAGGAGGGCGTGCGGAGTTACTTCCTTGACAGCGTGGTGCTGATGCTCGAGGAGTATCGGTTTGACGGGTTCCGCGTTGATGGCACGGACTACATGAATATCGCCGGCAGCAACAACGAGGCGAGCGGGTGGAGCCTGATGCAGGCGCTCAACGATCTTGTGGACAATCGGTATGTCGAGAAGACGATCATCGCTGAACAACTGCCCGACGACCCGTGGATCACGCGGCCGACCTTGCTGGGTGGGGCGGGGTTTGATGCCCAGTACTTCGACGGCTTCGTCGATAATCTGCGTGGCGAAATCTTCGACGCGGCCTTTGGCGATCCGGAGATGTGGCGGCTGCGTGATGCGGTCAACGGCGGCGGCCAGTACCTCGAAGGCAAACAGGCGATGACCTACTTCGAGCTGCACGACGAGGCATGGAGCTCCTCCGGCGGGCAGCGGGCCGTCAAGACGATCGACCCGACATTCCCGCACGATGACCAGTGGGCACGAGGCCGAACGATGCTGGCCCAGGCGTTCACCGCAATGTCACCCGGCATCCCGGCCATCCTGATGGGCACCGAGTGGCTCGAGGATGCCGAGTTCGAGCAGGAACGGATCGACTGGTCAAAGAAAACGACCTACGCGGATGTCTTCCAGTTCTACAAAGACCTTTACGGGCTCCGCGTCGGCAACACCGCCCTGCGTGCCAACAGCCCGCACCAGGTCTTTCATGTGAACGAGGGGGGCAATGTCATCGCCTTCCAGCGGTTCAACCTCGACGGGGTGGTCTATGTCGTGGTGGCCAACTTCTCGAACACGGATTACGGAAGCTACCGCGTCGGGCTGCCCCAGGCCGGGTCGTGGGGCGAGGTGCTCAACACCCAGTCGGCAGGCTATGGCGGCAGCGGCATGGATAACCCCGGGACTATCGAGAGCGAACCGATCGCACGGGATGGGTTTGCCCAGTCGGCTGCGATTCGACTCGGGAAGATGGGGCTCGCGGTGCTCCAGTGGAATCCAGTATGCCTTGCTGATTTTAACGGCGATGGCGTCGTGAACACGCAGGATGTGCTTGCGTTCCTCAATGCGTGGAGCGCAGGGGATGGATCAGCGGATATGAATGGCGACGGGCAGGTGAACACCCAGGATGTGCTCCTGTTCCTGAACCTCTGGGTGGCGGGGTGCTAAACCCCCACATTGGGTGCGGTTGTGGGTGCCATGGCCACAGCTTTGGGTGGCCATGATGGTGGTGTTTATGTCATGGTCATGCCGAGCCATGACCATGGCACCCAGCAAGACCCCCATTTGGGTGCAAGCCAAACATCCGCCAACCCCTCAAGTGTGCAACCGGCTTTGGCCGAGAGGCGTATATGAGGTTACGGGTATTCACCCGGTTTTCGAGGTGCTGACACGGCCATTCGTGATATGATCCGGGTTGGCGCAGGCAGGCCCATCGTGGTGTAGGGCAGGCAAGGTCAACACCTATCCCGAGACCGGCTGTGAGGATGGCCGGGCAACACACCGGAGATCGTTCATGGTTCAGAGAAAATCATCCCGTCTGGCGTTCACGCTCATCGAACTCCTGGTCGTCATCGCGATCATCGCGCTGCTCATCGGCATCCTGCTGCCAGCGCTTGGCAAGGCGCGGATGGCGGCGTGGAAGGTGGTCTCGATGAACAACCTCAACCAGATCATGAAGGGCGTCGAGATGTACAAGGCCGACGCCCAGGGACACATCCCTTACCCGGAAGTCAGACGCAACAACGGCAGTGTGGTCGCGATCTGCACATGGACCTATGGCGGCAAGGACACCTCGGAGAACTGGACGGGTAGGAACGGGCCGTTTGATATCTCGGCATCCGCCCGACCGCTCAACGCCTACCTCTACCCATCGTTCACCTTTAAGAAGCCGAGGGATGGTACCTATGACTGGAAATGGAAAGACGGCACATACAGGATGGGCAAGCCTCAGGACCCCCGTCAGGATGTCGAGACCGAGTCGTACAAGTCACCGGGCGATGAGATCAGCTACCAGACCGATTGGCCTAAGGCGAACTATGACCTGAGCAGCTACGACGATGTAGGCACGAGCTATCACACCAACCTCCGCTGGTTTGATGAGCTGCGTGGGCAGTATGGCTTCTCCGGGGCGTTCGATCGTGGCATCAGACGCATGGAACTGGCAGCAGATTTTAACACATCCACATTCGTCTTTATCCACGACCAGATCGCGGATATCGCCACCAACCTCGGCGCTAAGAGCACATGGCCTGAGGGCATCCCGGGTGAGTATGGCGAGATGAACCGGTCGATCATGGCATTCCATGATGGGCATGTCGAGTACATCAGCATCAAGCTGTGGGAACCCAACACCAAGGATTACCAGCTCCACCTCGTGCTCCCGGGCGATAACTAATCTCCAAGATTCTTGAAAGCAAAGGCTCCGCATGGAACGCGATAAAGTTGTAAAAATCAGCATTGCTTCGGTCATTGGTTTGGCTGCTGTCATCCTCCTCGCGATGCAGTTTTTAGGCGGCGGACCTCCAAAAGAGGGCACAGCGGTGGATGAACCGCCACCCCCGCCGACAGAAAGAACAGGGAGCGGGAGATCCGCTCCGGGCGGCTAAGCCGGGTGCCATGGCCACAGCTTTGGGTCAGGCTGTCCGACTATTCATCTGGCTGTAAATGCCGGGTGCCATGGCCACAGCTTTGGGTGGCCATGACGCGGGGCGCACATGTCATGGTCATGCCGAGCCGGGTGCCATGGCCACAGCTTTGGGTGGCCATGACGGGGGCGCACATGTCATGGTCATGCCGAGCCATGACCATGGCACCCTTACGGGCTACTTCATACCATCCCCCGAGGAATCCGTGCATCGTCGATGCGCAGCAGACCGAGTTGACGATCTGTATAGGTGATCGCGCTGGACCACTGCCACTCGGTCGGTTTCTTGCACAGTCCCCGTTTCACCGGGTTCTCGTGAATGTAGTCGATTTTCTCCCAGATTTCGTCAGCAGTCCAGAGATTGCGGTCGTAGCCGCCGCCGCGTTGCCAGAAGCGGTGGATGATCCGGCCGTCCGGGCGTTGATCTGCAAAGAGGTGGAGCGACGCGGGGCTGTGTTCTGTGACCCAGTGGAGCGATCGCTTTGTGACTGACTGTTTGATTGATGAGAGGATTTCGCCCATGGCGGGGCCAGCGGGTTTGGGGTAGATCAGCAGGTGGAAGTGTTCGGGCATGACGACCCACGCCCAGAGGTCGAAGGCGTGCAAAGTGCGGGCTCGATCGATTGCTTCGACGAGCCATCGGCGGGTGCGGTCCCGGTCGAGGAACAGGCGACGGTGAAAGCATGAGCAGGTGATGAATCGTGCGTGATTTTTGCCTTCAATGCGCTTGAGATGGGGGCCGAAGGGCATGGGGGAGTGTAGTCATGGCCACCCAGAGCTGTGGCCATGGCACCCGAACCTAACTGCGGTCATGGCCACCCAGAGCTGTGGCCATGGCACCCGAACCTAACTGCGGTCATGGCCACCCAGAGCTGTGGCCATGGCACCCGAACCCAACTGCGGTCATGGCCACCCAGAGCTGTGGCCATGGCACCCGTACCCGTCACAACAGGGGTTCAGTCGTCCTTCTTCTTGAGTCGGGGTTTGCCGGGCTTGATGCGGGTGGTCTTGTTGGGTGAGGCTTTTTGGCCATCAGTGGTCGCGGCGGCGGGGCCTCGCTGTTTGGTGTCGGTCGCGTCCGTCGAGGGATTGGCGAGGGCGTTGTCGATGATCGCGCGGATGCGGGTGAACATCTCGGAATAGTCACCCTTGGGGCGGCCGGACTTATAAAGCAACTCACCCCGCTGGCCCAGCACGACGATGGCGGGGGCGCTACGGACACCGATCACTTTGACCGCATCGTCTGCTGCGGGGACTTGCCGCCATGTCTGCCCCTGGGCGCGGGCAGCAGCAACGACAGCGTCGGCGTCCCCCTCACGGAAGGCCATGCTGATGACCTCGACGGGCTGATCGGCGTACGCCTCGGCGAGGGCCTTGACCTCGGGGGTCGCCTTTTTGCAGGCTGGCGACCAGGTGCCCCAGAAGTAGAGGACGCTGACCTTGCCTCGGAGTGAACCCGGGCTGACGAGGTTGCCCTCACTGTCTGGGACTTCCCAGTCGGGCAGGCCCGCGCTCACCGCGTTCGCATTGGGCCTGAGCAGGTTGTCGCCCGGGGTACGCGCATCGAGGTAGGCACGGGCGATGTGTTTCTTGTAGGTCGCTGGGGCATCGATGGTCCAGTCGGCATCCGAGACGACATCAGCACCAGCCAGGCCATCGGTGAAATCGACACGGAAGGCACCCGTCATCTGAGGGTTGTCCGGCAGCACAATCTCGCATCGGCGCGGGAGGTGGTCTTCGCGGCCAAAGTACCAGATGGTGGGGTCAGAGCCGGGCTTGGCGGTGATCGCAACGGTGTTGCACTGTGTGCCATTGATCTCGGCGCGGTCGCGGATCTCGATGACAGCAGCAGTGCTGAGGATGTCGGCAAACCCGGTGGCGAGTGGCTCGGCCTGTCCCCAGGGGCCGCTGGCGAGTTGGTACGCCTCGCCGGCCTTCATGCGTCGGCTGTTGGGCTGGATGTTGAGTTCCAGCTCTTCGTGGTCGATCCATGCGGTGCGGTCGGGGAGCCAGAGGACATCAAAGTCGAGGGGCTCTTTGCGGGTCATGGTGGTGGCCTGGCCGGTGTAGCGGACAGCCCACTGGGAGTCCTCGCCTGTTGCGCGTTGTGCCCAGCGCCCCTCGGCTTTGGGGAACATGTTGGCAAAGGGGCCGGTGCTGTCAAGGTAGCTGTGGACGGTGGCGGTGTAGCCGTCCTTGACCGCCTCCGCAGCAGCACGGAGGACAGCGACAGCGTCGGTGGAGTGCTGTTTCGCTGGTTTCGTTGCTGGCTGGGCAGCCTTGGCGGGGAGTTGCTGAGGCCTTGGTGTGGTGGCTTCCTGGGCGAGGGCGGCAGTCGAGCCGACAGCGATGAGCAAGGCAGCGAGGAGTGGTGTGTGTGGCATGGTGGGTCTCTCTGTTTGTTCGATTGGAGGGTGGAGTTGTGACAGGGTGTGTCGTTCAGTCTTGGACGGGTTCTCTGCCCAGAAGTTCCGCTAAGGCGTATCCGGGTGAGGGGTGTTTCATCAGGTGCTCGCCGACGAGTACGGTGTGGACATCCTCCTCGGCAAGCCGGGCCAGGTGGTCGGGGGTTTGGATACCCGATTCACTGACCAGTACGCTGCGATCGTCGACAAGATCGACCAGGCGAAGGGTATGGCCAAGATCGACCGCCATCGTGTCGAGGTTGCGGTTGTTGATACCGAGGAGGCAGTAGGCCGGATGCGGGAAGCCGATGTGGGGGCGGACGCGGAGGAGGTTGTCCATCGAGTGGACCTCGAGGAGGACGGTGAGCTGGAGCTGCTGGGCGAGGATGAGCATGTCCACCATCAGGGCCTCGGGGAGGCATTCGGCGATGAGCAGAACCGCATCGGCCCCGCTTGCCCGGCTCTCCCAGAGCTGGTAGGGGTGGATGAGGAAGTCCTTGCGGAGGACGGGCAGGGGCATTGCTGCCTTGATGCGGTGGATGAAGGAGAGGTGCCCGCCGAAGAACTTCTCGTCGGTGAGGCAGGAAATCGCCGATGCACCGTTGCGGAAGTAGGCTTGTGCTATGAGTTCGGGCTTTAAATCCTCCCCGTCATATTCGGGCCTGATGAGGCCTGCGCTCGGGCTGCGCCGTTTGATCTCCGCGATGATGGCTGTGGTTTTGGGGGTCTGGCTCCCGGGACGGGTGACTGCGCGGAAAAAGTTGCGAGGGGGGTCTTCCTGGGCGACGAGGGCCTCGAGCTCTTTGAGCGGGGTGGTCGCCTTGGCGCGTTCGATCTCTTCGAGCTTGGCCGCGACGATCTCACGGAGCACCGCCGGGATGGGCCGATCGGGCTCGCCGGGGGTCGGCTGGGGGCTTGGGCCTGGGTTTGGGGGCTGGTGGGTCACGGTGTGGATTGTTGTCCTGGGGGTGGTCGGTGTCGCGTCGGCAGCGGGACAAGGTGCAGCAGGGGCCTCAGGAGGAGGATCGGGTTGGGGGAATCTTGAATCCATGCGAGTCTCGGAGGTGGGGCAGACTTTGGCCGAGTGGCAGCGGGTGCTGCTGATCGTGGGGACGATCCTGGTGATTGTGCTGCTCTGGGGCGGGGATGCGATTCGGCCTCTGTCACTCCAGCGGGCGGGGCTGCGGAATGTCAAACCGCTACCAGCAACCGTTTGGCTTATGGCCGGGTTTATGGTGTTGTTGATTCAGTCGCTGACGATTACGCCGATCAGGCAGATGGAGTTTTTCGTTGGGCCTGATCCTGAGAGTCTGCGGGGGGTCGCCGTCTCGCAGGGGGTGGCCTATCTGGCGGGGGTCGTGGCGGCCTTTGGACTGCTCTCGATGGCCTCCAAGGCGGCTCCCGAGAGCGGGTGCAAGCTGAACTGGATCGATTTCCCGGTGGGGTTCGGGTTGTTTTTGCTGGTGCTGCCGATCGTGCTGTTGGCAGGTGATCTGTCGGTGCTGATCCACCACAGCCTGACCGAGGAAGGGACGACCAAAGCGATCGCCCACCCGACGCTCGAGCTGATCGTCAACAACCGGAGCGACCCGTGGGCGTGGGTGTTGATTGCTGCTGCGGTGATCGGGGCGCCGATCGTGGAAGAGGTGGTCTATCGGGTGTTTGTGCAGAGCGCGTTCCTTCGGCTGACGGGGCACGCGTGGATTTCGGTGATCGTGACAGCTGTGATCTTCGGGACGATGCACACGGTCGGGGGAACGAGCCCCTGGTACGCAGCCGTGACGGTGGGATTTTTGGGGCTGGTCTGTGGCGGGGCGTTCGAGCGGACCAAACGGCTGGGGGTACCGATCGCGATGCACGCGGCGTTTAATGCGGGGAATGTGGGGATGGCGATGTGGATGAGTGGGTAGCCCGGCGGGTTCGGATTACACGCCGACTGTTCAGTCAAAGAGCAGAGATTCGCTCTTAAATGTGGCCCACCGCTTGTCGAGCGAGTTGTATTGGAGAAACTCGATGCCGTAGTAGCCGAGTTGGTTTATATAACGAGATTGTACGCTGAGATAGTACTCATTCTCGTGGTTGCCGAGCGGACCCAGACTCCACATCCGTTCGCCGACGATCGATGTTTCGATGGCATCGAGATAGTCGGGTACGAGCGCATCAAGCGTGCTCGGCAATACTCCGCCATGTTCTGCTCGATACCAATCGATTGCTTCGACAATTTTCTGCCCACGCCTTTCGGTCATTTCGATCGCTTCTTTCGACCAGTTTTCCCCGAAGCCCAAGGCAGCAGTCACAGGCCCGCACATCAGACCTGCCTGTCCCGCTGCCCGCCAGGCTGCAATCCCCATGGCCCCGAGGAGGAAGACGCTGAGCAGTATGAACGCAAGCAGGAATCGCCATGATGAGACATACCCGATCCATGTGGGCTTCTTGTGATTGGCTCGTTGCTTCTGTTCTGGCATACTTGGTCCGTGAGTGCGATGTATACGCAAGGGTCATTTGCGGGGTTCGACACGGTGGTGGGCCGTGATGATGGAGGAGGCGACCTTTGGTCAGTGCTCTGGATGGCACAAAACAGTAGACTTGGTGCACCCGTGCTCGGCGGGCACAGAATCAGGCTTCTAGACTTGGCCCCATGACCACCGACCCGACCACCAAACGACGCATCCTGACCGGCGATACCCCCACCGGGAGGCTGCACCTGGGGCACTTCGTCGGCTCGCTCGAGAACCGCATCCGGCTTCAGGACGAGTACGACTGCTACTTTTTGCTCGCCAACATGCACGCCTTTACGACCCGGGCTGACAAGCCCGACGAAATCCGGCAGGACACCATCGAGATCGTCAAGGACTGGCTGGCAGCCGGGATCGACCCCGAGCGGGCGACGATTGTGTTGCAGACCGAGGTGCCGGCGATCGCGGAGCTGACCTGGTTCTTTGCGATGCTCGTTCCCTTCAATCGCATCATGCGGAACCCGACGCTCAAGACCGAGATCGAGAGCAAGGGGCTTGGTGATACCTACTCCTTCGGCTTCCCGATGTACGCCGTCGGACAGTGCGCCGACATCCTCGCGTTTCGGCCCGATCTTGTGCCGGTGGGGGTCGATCAGGTGGCGCACATCGAGGTGTGTCGGGAGATTGCAAGGCGCTTTAATCAGGTCTATTGCCGAGTGGATACGCACGCCGACGACAAGGACCACGAAAAGCTCGGTGGGGTCTTCCCGATCCCCGAGGCGTTGGTCGGGCGCGTGGGCAGGCTCGTCGGCACCGATGGCAAAGAGAAGATGAGCAAGAGCCTGAACAACGCGATTTTTTTGAGCGACACGCCCAAGCAGGTGAAGAAGAAGATCAACGCGATCTATCCCGGGCAGAGCCGAAACCCCGACGAACCCGGCGATCCGGAGATCAACCCGGTCTTTGACTACGCCGACATCTTCATCAAGGACGAGTCGTTCGTGGCAGACCTTCGCGAGCGGTACCGCAAGGGCGACAACCTCGGCGATGGGCATGTCAAGGCGTTTGTGATCGAGGCGGTGAACGAACTGCTCGAGCCGATGCGCGAGCGGCGGGCAGCCTTTGACAAGGCCGGGGGGGATGATGTGGTGATCGACATCATCCGCATGGGAACACAGCGGGCCAACGCGGTTGCCGAGGAGACGCTGGCGCTTGCGAAAGAACGGATGGGACTCGGCTTTGGTTCGCGGCGGGAGATGCTGGGGATCTGAGACGGACCATATCCCGTGGTGCGTAACCTTCTCAATCCGCGTCAAGCAGCGGCAGCGCTTGGCGGTTGGCGTAAATGAGGAATACCTCGCGGTTCTCCCCTTCGGCAGCAGCAGCCTCAAATGCGGCGCGGCTGAGGGCGGCGAGGGCGTGACGGTGGACGACCAGCCAGGCCATATCGGTGGCGGCACCGGTGCCCAACTCCCCAACGAGACTGCACGCAGGGAGTTTGCGTACCTGGGCTTCGGCATCGAGCCTCGCGTAGAGCAGTGCTGCGGCGAAGGTCTCTCGCAATGATGCAGCTCGTGCTGCTGCGCCTGCGTCGTCGTCGCCGCGGGCGGTGAGGGCGGCCAGTTGTGCGGCTTGGCGCGTGAGGTCGCCCACGAGCGCGTCCAGACTGGCGGGGGTGAACTCGAGTGCTGGGCTTGTGTTGATGGTGGGGGGAATCTGACGGGCCCAGTTGGTGCGCATCGTGTCGAGCGCAGCAGCATCGCGCAGGAGCGGAAGCACGGCTGCGAGGGTGCGGAGACGGAGCTCGTCATCGGCACGGCGGTCGGCAAAGCGGTCGGTTGCACTGCTGCGCAGCCAGTTGTCGCGGGCTTGATCGATGAGAAAGAGCAACCGGTCGGCCTGGTTGCCGGTGACTCTGCGCCACGCGGGAGAGCTGGCGTTTGCGCGCAGCTTGTGCTCGCCGGGGAGTTCTCTGACCGAGGGGGCGATCGTGTCGAGGGCTCGCAGTTGGGCGAGCGCCTCGGCGGCGCCCTTGTCGCGGCTGAGGGAGACACCGAGTGTGCGCACACGCTCGGCGAGCGGGCCCATCTCGCGCGTTGCGATCGGTTCTCGCGTGGGGGCTGGGATCGGTCGGCTCGGGTCGCTGGTCCAGGTCGAGAGCAGCACGGAGAGATTGGAAGGGATGACCAGGTCGCCGGTGGCCTGTTGCAGCGAACTCATAGCAGCAAGCACGCCGGGGTTGGTCATCGGGTCGGGTTCGCTGAGGATCGTGGGGAGCAGTCGCACGACGGCCTCGGCAGCCTGCTGGTGGGTGTCGGCAATCGGGGCGCACATGGGACGAACCTGTCGCACCAGACTCTTGGGCGGCGGCGCGTGAGCCTCGGCGTCGATGAGCGCAAGGGCCAGGCCATAGGTCTCGGCGATACGGGCAATCGCGTCGGGATCACGCCTGGGATCACCCTCGGTCGTTGCGACGAGGCGGTTGACCGCGTCGCGGAGTTCTCGAGATTGGAGGGAATCTTTCAGGAGGTCGGTGGTTCGGATGATGCCGACGAGGCGCGCGGTGCGTCGCAGATATGCGCGAGATTCGGCCGGCTTGTCGAGGCACATGGCCACCCCCGACGAAAAATCAGCACGCAGCTTGTCGCGGGCGGGCATGTCGAGCCAGTCGGGAGGAGTGTCGAGCGCAGCACTCGCTGTCTCAAGAAGCACTGTCCACAAAGCCGCGTCGCGCCGATAGGCGGGGTGGTCAGCCGAAGTCTCGAGTAGGGCGACCATCTGGGCGAGCACCGCCGAGGCCTCATCGGTGAGGTGACGGTTGTCGAGGAGGGCGGTGAGGGTGGCGGTCTTGTCTGCGAGAGAACGCGCAGTCTCGCGCGTGTTGCCCGTCCACCAGCCGCAACGAGGATCGAGGTCGGCTGCGAGTGGAGCGAGCGCGTCGCGGAATAGAAGATCAACCTCTCGCGGCAGGATCGAGCGTTCAGTCTCGGCGATCAGGTCGGAGATGTACCCCTGCGTGGCGGCGTCGTGGGTGAGGAGCAGAGCGTCGAGCTGATCGCGTTTGGCGGCGAGGGTGAGGGCGGCGAGGATGGCCTCGGCACCGAGTGTGCCTGCGTTCTCGCCAGCGCGGAGCAGATCGGCAGCAAGAATACGAAAGGCACGACGGGCATCAAACTCGGCAAAGTCTTCGGCTTCGGCTTCGGCTTCGAGCAGGTCGGCGAGGGCAAGAACAGCAAGACCTTCACCAGGTTTGGGGTCGGGAGGGGCGGTGTTGAAGTCGAGGCGTTGAGCGCCGGCAGTGGTGACGAGAACCACACAGAGCAACGCCATGATGGAGAACAGAAGTCGAGCACTGGCGGGCGAGACGCCCGCCCCACTGGCGTTGGGAGGGTGTCTGTGTTCAGGCGTGCTTGACGGCATTGGCGTAGACCTCTTCGAGCAGGTGAACCATGCGCTCGGCTGCGAACTCACGGGCGCACTCGGCGCGACCGGTGGCGGCGAGGTGGCGGCGTTCGTCGGGCTGTTCATACATCCCGACGACCGCAGCTCGCAGGGCGGCACGGTCGGCGATGGGGACGAGGATACCAGTCTCGCTGGTGCGGCAGATCTCGCGCGTGCCATCGGCGTCGTAGGCGATGGGAGTAACGCCGGTGAGGAGCGCCTGGGGGACGGTACGGGGAAGGCCCTCGCGGTAGCTGGGGTGAACGAGGATATCCATCGCGCGCATCATCGCAGGGACGCGATCGTTGGGGATAAGGCCGGTGGTGATGAGTTGATCGGCAAGGCCCATCTCGGCGGCGCGCGCACGGAGGCGGTCGCCCCACCAGCCATCGCCGACCCAGAGGAGTTTCCAGTGTGGGTGTGCACGGAGGTCGTCGCCAAGAGCATCGAGGATGTCGTCGTGGCCCTTGTGTTCGGCGAGCCGGGCGACGGTGCCAATGACGAAATCAGTCTCGGCAAGACCCAGTTCGTGGCGGATTTCGCTTCGGTGTTCACCCGGCCGGGCCGTGAGGAAGGGTTCGGTCTCCATGCCGCTGCGGATCGTGATGTATTGGGCGGGGGTGCCGATGTTTCGTTCGAGAAACTGCTCGGTCATCGCGTCGGCAACGGAGACAATCGTGTGGCAGCGACGGGCAGCGTATCGCTCGGCGAGTGTGTAGATGTGGTTTTTGGTGCGGATCTTTGCGCGGCGTATCGCGTTGCCCTCGATGGGCATGAAGGGTGGGCCGTGGATGGTGTGGATGATGGCGGGGAGGAGGCTTTCGGTGGCACGGCTCTCCGAGCCGTGTGGGGTGGCACGACTCTCCAAGCCGTGCGCACGAACGCTCCACGCGGCAGCGCGCCCGAGAACCCCGGCCTTGCTCGAGTGGGTATGCACGATGTCGGGTTCGAGTTCGGCAATAAGGCGTTTGAGTTCCCGATACGCAAGAAGGTCTTTGCGGGGCGAGAGTTCGCGGCAGAGGTTGGGGATGGTGTGGATGCCGATGGGGGTGATGGGCGGGCGAGTATCACCACAAGGGGGCGCATCATCTTCGTCACAGGGGGGCGGGCTTTCCAGCCCGCTGTCTTGAGATCGGTTTGCCTCTCGGGTCAGATGGTTTGATGCACGGTGCGGGCTGGAAAGCCCGCTCCCCTGACTGAAAAGCCCGCCCTTCTGATTCTTGTTGAATACCTCAACGCGATTCAGGAGTGAACCCTCGGGTCCGAAGATAGGGCCGAAGGCGAGGTGGACCTCGTGGCCGAGCCGGGCTTGTCCTTCGCAACTGAGGACGGTGTTCTCTTGGCTGCCGCCAAGGATGAGCCGGGTTGAGATGTGGAGAATGCGCATGGGGCTTTGTGGCACGGTTCTTCGGTGGCACGGCTCTCCGAGCCGTGTGTCGCTCTGACTCTAAGAGCGTATCAGTGTACACGCCGTGAGATGTAGGGCCATCGGATACAGCGTGTGTTGCGGGTCATTCGAGCGGTGGAGAAGAAAGAGAGGAAGAACCCTCTCCCCAACCCTCTCCCACGGGGCGCGGGAGAGGGAGCAAGAAAAGAGAGGGGCCAAAGAGAGGGGGCAAGCAGAGGGGGCAAGCAGAGGGGGCAAGCAGAGGGGGAGGAAGCCAGAGCCGGGCACATGAAAAACCGACGGGTCTGACCCGTCGGCGTGGTGTTGGCTGAGAGCGGGCTGGATCAGCCTACATTCTCTGGTTCCTCGTCTTCCTCTTCATCATCATCTTCGTATTCTTCGTCGTCGTCTTCATACTCGCCATCTTCGTCATCGTCTTCGTATTCGTCGTCGTGTTCTTCCTGCTCTTCGCGGATGGCGTTGAGCTTGTCGGGGTTGAGGACACGGACGAGACCGTCCTTGAGGCGGCGCTCGCCGAAGTTGATAACCAGACCCAGTTCGATATCGGCCGCCCGGAGCTGGGCACGGAGTTGGCTGCGCTCAGCCGTGCCGACCTCGCCGACACGGGCGAGGAGCTCGACGATGAATCGGTCGCCGATGAACATGCCAGCCGTGACCGAGCCAACCTTTTTGTCTTTGTACGAGACATCGAAAGCGTGGTCGGTTTTGTAGGCGATGTCCTGCTCGGCAAACTCGTTTTTGAGGGCGGTGGCATAGACCTCAAGCGGGAAGCCCGGCCCGAGCGCCTTGTGGACATCGATCGCGCACCCGATGACGCGCCGGCTCATGTCGGTGAGCGCTGGATCGAGGTCGGTGAGGGGGGTACCCCTGCGGTCGTCGCGTCGATACCCACCCCGACCGCCGCCGTGACCCCCACCGTGGCCACCGCCATGCCTGCCTCTGCCGCCTCGGTCGTTGCCCCGGTCGCCTCTGTCGTCATACATTGTTGAATCTCCTTGAAGATGATCTGTAGCCCGGCACAGCCTTCACGCGAAGGACCGATCGGGGTTTGCGTTATCCTTGGCACGCCAGGGTGGCCGCGTCGGGAGCAATCGCCCGGAGCACGACCGCTGCGTTCTGGCCACCCAGCGAGGTCGAGCATACCAGCACGCAGCCGAGGGTGGCGTCGCGGGTTTCGATTTGTCCAGCATCGAGACCAGAAACCGGGGTTCCCGCGTGGAGGCGGGCGGGCAGCCGCTGCTCGCGGAGGCACATCGCACCGACAGCCGCCTGGAGTGCGCCGTTGCCCGCCTGACAGTCGCCGAGGTTGGGGCGGATGGTAACGAGGGGGATCGACCCGAGCCGATCGCCAAAGACCGCACGGAGGGCCTCGGCTTCGGTCTGATCGGCGTCGGTGACACCTGCCCCGGTGGGGATGATCGCGTCGATCGCCTCGGGAGCGATGCCCGCATCAGCAAGGGCAGCCTCGATGGCGAACCGCAGGCCGTCACTGGGGGATTCGTGCTGGTGGCCCGGCTCTCCGAGCCGGGTGGGTGTATCGGTGGCCCGGCTCTCCAAGCCGGGCAGCGTGCCCAGCCCCATCGCCCCAAAGGGCGGCGGCCCCTGCGCAGCCCCGAACCCGGCGACCTCGGCGTAGATTCTCGCCCCCCGGGCCTTGGCAGCCTCAGCCTCCTCAAGAATCAGTACCCCCCCGCCCTCAGCAAGCAAAGTGCCGGGGGCCTCGGGATCGAAGGGCCGGACAAAGGGTGCGCCCTCTTCGGCATCCCCCGTCTCCGCAAGCCTGCCAGCCAGGTCGAGCCTCGCCATGCCCATGAAGTTGAGCTTGCTCTCGGCCCCACCCGTGAAGCAGCAATCGGCATCGCCCCGCTGGATGACACGGAGGCTCTCACCCAGGCTCAGCAGGCCGCTGGCCTCGGCACAGGTGATGGTGTTGCTCGGCCCCTCGCAGCCGTGGAGGATCGTGACATGGCAGGCGGGCATGTTGGGGAGATATTTGAGGAGCCACAGCGGCGGCAGGTTGTTCATGCCGCCCGTGCCGCCCTCGTCGGTGTTGGTGCCCCAGAGGCGGGTGCTGAAGGTGCC
>JAJRZG010000058.1 GCA_024275365.1 Planctomycetota bacterium
GACCAGATCGAATCGCTGCATCACGCCAAGGCCACTCTCACAGACTGGCTCGACACATGCCAGCAGCGATCGTGCCCGGGGCAGTGTGCTGTGCTCGATGGGCTCGCTGAGCACCCGGGATGACTTTTTTGAGATTGTGCGAAATTTCCCTTGACTCGTCACCAAGGTGTCAAGGCGATACTGCATGAGTCACCGCTGTTGCAGCGACGAGGGTGCGTTTCCCTGTCAGCTTGCAACACTTATGGAAAGGCCCATCCCATGCTTTCTCGCCGCCAGATCGTGATTTCCTCGTTCCTCGCACTCTCAGCCGGCAGTATCGGCGCAGCAACCGCCCGCTACCTTGCCACCGAGCCGAGCCCGGAGCGGGCCGACTGCCCCGGCAAGATCACCTGCCCGCTCACCGGTGAGTTGGTCTGCAAAGACCGCTGTCCGCTGGGGGCTGAGGGGGTGACCGAGCCAGCATCCGAGGCCGCGTCCAAGACCACAGAGGCAGCCAAGACGCCCTCGTGCTGCGCGAAGGAGGGGTGAAGTCAGGGCTCCTCGCTCGCACTTCGGGCTCCGTTTGAGCCTTGGGCTCAGTCTTGCTCCCTCCCCCGCGCCTCGTGGGGGAGGGCTGGGGAGGGGGTGTCTTTGCTGACTTGGGCTCTGTACGGAAACCCGGCGCTTGCGCTTTGGGCTCTGTTTTGCTCCCTCCCCCGCGCCCCGCGGGGGAGGGCTGGGGAGGGGGTGTCTTTCAGCCTTAGTTTCGCAGGCTCCTCGCGTGCGCATCGGGCTCTGTTCCGGGGCCGGGCTTGCCCTTTCGCCCCAGCCTCTTTAGGCTTGCACCATGCCCCGCACCCTCACGCTCTTTCTGCTCGCCCTCTGCTGCACCGGCTGCGTCGAACGCCGACTCGAAATCACCAGCGAGCCCTCGGGCGCACTGGTCTGGGTCAACGATCAGCAGGTCGGCCGCACACCCACCCAAGCCTCGTTCCTCTATCACGGCGTCTACGACATCCGCCTCGAGCTCGACGGCTACGAGCCCCTGCGAACCGAAGCCGAGGCCAAGCCCCCCATCTATGAGCACGCCCCGCTCGATCTGTTTGCTGAGGCCTTGCCGATGCGGCTTGAGAACACCCAACGCTGGCACTTCGTCCTCGAACCCGCGCTTGAGTTGATGATGGACAAAGAGCAACTCGAAGCCGACCTGCTCACCCGGGCAGCCGCTATGCGGACAGAGCTGGAAGCAACTGCATCGAGTGACGACTCTTCGGAGAAAGACGAATAGCGATGTGCCTCCGGACGCCGACGCTGAGCTTGCGAAGCGTCGGATAGGGAGTGTCCAGAGAGACCATCCGACACTTCGGTTGCGTGCGCAGCCTCAGTGTCGGCGTCCGGGAGCGGGTCGTCTTTGCAATCTGTCTTGAGTATTCACGAACCCGCGTTGTGCATCGGGCATCCGCTGGGTGCTGCGGTCGGCGGCGGTGTTTCTGTGCCATAGACCTCGTGTGTGGGTCGGCTCCGCAGGACATTCTCTTTGCCCCAGGTGACGACACCCTTGAACCGGTCTGATGCGATTAATGAGTCAAACGCCGATTGATCGGTCCACTCGGACACGATGAGGTAGTCGTGCTCTTCATGCACATCGCGGTAGATGTTGGTCACGGTGTGCCCGGGCATCTCAGACATGATCCCGATGACCTTGTCAAAGACAGCGAGAAACTCATCATCCTTGCCCGGAACGATCTTGTAGTTCATGCCAACGGTGATCATGGTGGTACTCTTTTCTTGTGTGAGGGTTCGTGTGGGAGAAGTATCGGTGCGCACAGCATAGTCGATGAGGAGTTCTCCCTCATGCAACCTGCATAGAGCATCGGATAATGCAGCGTGTTATACGGATTTCACTTCGTTTCTGCGTTATTGTGGTTTCCTTCGTCCGCCCTCGAGGGTGCCATGGCTTCGCGCCAGCGTAGCCATGCGGGTATATCCATCATGCTTACGCTGGCGCGAAAGCATGGCACCCACGCAGAAACGAAGTGGAATCCGTGTTATGTCTTGACCGACGAGATTGATGCCAGCGCGATCGGCAGCAGGATGAGCACCGGCAGGAACACACCGATCGTGGGTGCAACGCCGGGGATCGGGGCCGAGGCACCGAGTACGCCACCCATCAACGCGATGATCGCGACCGGCGCGCACCGTAGCGCCCGCAAGATCGCACTCCCGGGAGTCTTTTGCAGGAAGAACGGCATCGTGACCGCCAGCGAGAGCAGGCTTGCGAGCATCACCGAGATCCGCCCCCAGCGGATGCGTTCGAGCCGATCGCGGTCGGCCTTGCTGCGAGGCGAGTCGGGGTCGAGCGTCTCGACCGCCCTCAGCATCTGCCCGATCTGTCGCCACGAGAGGCTCTGGGCGTAGCCCTGGAAGCGCCGGGCTCGGAGTTGGGTGGGGTCGAGATTGGTGACGATGTGGTCAATGGGCTGGGCTGTCTGGCGTGTCTCGGCGACAGGCTCAGCCATGCCCCCGACAAGGTCCCATCCATCACCAGCCCAAGTCGCTGAGTCGGCAGAATACCGCATGGTCGGCCTGCCCTGGGGGTCGCGCTCCCAGACGGAGAGGCCTTCGAGCGTGCCATCGTCAGCGTTAAACGAGCTCGCGTACCAGACCCGCCCGAGCCCGTCGCGCGTGAGCGGCACATGGGCTGCCCCCAGTTCATGGATGCCCGCATCGCCCTGGTCGCGCGTGAGCAAGGGGGCGAGTTGAGGTAGCACGAACTCCTGATTGAGCGCCTGCACCCCCGTGAGCAGGGTTGCTACGACAAGGATCGGAGCCGCTGCCCGGTAGAGGCTCTGCCCGCTGGCGAGCATCGCGATCAGTTCGCGGTGGCGGACGAGCTGGCTGATGGTGAACCCCATCGCCCCGGTCAGGATCAGCCCGAGCACAAAGTTGAACAGTTGCAAGAGCCTCGGCCACCAGAGGTCGGCGACCAGCAGCACCGTGACCACAGCCGTGCGCACCGTCGAGGGCTCTTGCCCCTGCTCGTGGGCAATCTCCTGGGCCCGTCCGACAAACCGATCGACATTGAGGGCAAAGTCGATCGTGACCACAAAGCACGCAAGAATGACCAGCAACGCAATGACATTGGTCAGGTAAAGCTTGGCAATGTAGCGGTCGAGCGTTTTCACGCAGGGGTCTCTCCAGCAGGTTTCCCGCCCGGCTCGATACCCATCACGCGAGCCAGCAGTCGGGAGAGGATAAGCCCAAGCACCACCCCCGCGTAGACATCGGTCGCAAAGTGGGCTCCTGTCAGCAATCGGCTGATGCCACACCCCAGCGCCAGAGCGACCGCGACCAGCCCGACTCGGGGAAAGAGCAGGGCAAGGGCAAACGCCCCCCCGGCAGCGGTGGCAGCGTGCGAGCTGGGCAGCCCGAGTCCTGAGCCATTGGTGAAGCTGGCAAAGAGCCCTCGGAACTGGTAGCCCTGATAGACGAGTTCGATGCCGGACTCAAGGGGCTCGAAAGTGGCGGGGCGTTCGCGGCCGATGATGAGCTTGAGGAGTTCGGCTGCGAGCCCGGCCGAAGCGGCCGAGAGGGTGACGAAGAGGCCGCAGAGCCAGATGGGGCGGCGGGGGTATTGCGCCCGGCGGATGGCCGCGATGCCGACAAGTGCTGCACCGACAGCAAGCCATGTCCAGAGCGAGCCGGTGTGGCGGAGAATGAGGTACCAGAGCTGGGTATCCAGCCACTCACGCGAGGCGAGGGTGGGGTTAATCGCGTGGTAGATGCGGCTGTCAAGAAGTGTCAGCAGCGCAAAGCCCGCGATGCCCACAGCACCAACGATGATCGCCTTTGTGCGCACGCGGCAAGTCATGGCTGCCCCTCAGCATTCGGTGCGTTTGGCCTTGTCTTCGGGAAGCCCTGGTAGTTGTACCCGAAGTAGATCCGCCAACCTTTTTTGTGCTCACCCTTGAGTTGGCCGATTTCGACAACACGCTCAAAGGCGGTAGCCCACTGCTCGTAACGGTTGCCGATGAGCAGGGCGGGTCGGCCGACAAGGCTTGCGTGGGTCTCGGGGTTGGCAAGGTCGGTCTCCGGCCAGATGTCGTACTGCTTGCGCGGGCCTTCGAGTGAGGCATCGGCGCAAAAGACGGTGGGGTGCCCCGGCAGGTAGAAGGCCATCTGGCTGGTGCGGCCATAGTGCTCTGCCATCACGAATGGTTCGAGGTTGGTCTGTGCGCGCAGGTCGTCAAGATACCTCGCAGCGTCCTTGCCCCGCACATCGGCGTCCATAAATCGGCCCTCTGGCACGAGCGGCCCGATGATGGGGAGCCTGGCAAAGAGGTCAGCGCGGGCAAGACCGAGGGCGACGATGACCCCCAGTCCGATCGTCCACCGCCACATCATGATGCGGTTCATGTGGGGGCGGATGCCGGGCTTGCCCTTGTCGCGCCAGGCAGCCAGGCGCTGGCGGTAGATGGGGATGGCGCTGGTGATCCCGATCGCGCCGAGCGGGGCAGCTGTTACCCAGGCTGCCAGCGGCCAGTTGCCCTCGGGTTCTGCGATGAAAGAGACGAGGATGTAGAAGATCAGGACAGGCAGGCCGCAGCAGATGAGGAAGCGGGCTCCGTGCCAGGTTGTCGGGTCGGTGCGTCGTTCTCTGTGCGCACAGACGGCGGCATAGACGGCCAGCAGGATGGCAGGCCCCGCGAGCCCGATCTGGATGCCGAGGAGTTCGAGTGTCCAGAGTGGAGACCACGATTGGCCGGGAGTGGGGGCGACATCGCCCCCTTTGACGCCGAGGTGGCCGAGGAGGTGCCCGACGGTGACCCAGTTGTGCTGGGCGTTCCAGAGGAGGACGGGGACAAGGCCGAGGGAGGCGGTGGCGAGGGTGAGGAGGAGGCCTTTGAGGGATCGGGTATTCAACAGAGCCCCGAGCGCAAGCGACGGGTTTGTGTTTGATTGGTTGCGGGCGGTCTCTTCGCTTGCGCGTCGGGCTCTGGCAGCAAGCCAGGCAGCGATCAAGAGCCCCGGGACCAGCAAGAGCATCGTGTATTTGAACAAAAACCCCACAGCGAGTGCCAAGCCGAGAGCGGCGTAGGCACGGTATGAGTTGGTGGTGTGGACACGCCAGGCGGCCC
>JAJRZG010000059.1 GCA_024275365.1 Planctomycetota bacterium
CATTGATCCGCTTTTCATACCTGTCTCCCTGTATTTGGGGACCGGCCGAGTTGCGACCGGTCCTGATGAAGACCGGCCCTGAAACCTACGACATTGTCTACCTTGCCATGGATTCCCGTGGCCTGTCAAGCCCCTTTCTTTCTTGTCTGCCACACTTCTTACTCGTTCTACCAGCCTGGACGGAGCAGGTTGCACCGCGTTTGGCGGCAATCCGGAAAAAGACCTGCATCCCGGTCGGCAGCGCAGAGCGCCCTCCCCCTCACCCCCTCACCCCCTCACCCCCTCACCCTCTCACCCTCTCACCCCCTCACTCACCCCTCCCCATCCGCAAGACGCACGCGGTACCATCCCCTCGTGCCTGCTCCTCCCACAACACCCGGCCCCCTCGGCCCCCACGGCCCCCACGGCTCTCGCGTTGGTCCCCTGAGCACAACCCCCAGCCGCCCGACCTGGGTGCCCAACGCCCTGGTCTGGCTTCGGCTGGTCCTGGCGGGCGTGTTTGTGTGGCTGCTGTCCTTCGAGCTGCTGGAATCCCGCGCCGTGCTACTCGCTGCGATGTCCATCTTCATCTTCGCTGCCATCACCGACATCCTCGATGGCAAACTCGCCCGGGCGTGGAACTGCGTCTCCCGCTTTGGCCGCATCATGGACAGCTTCGCTGACAAGGTACTCGTCCTCGGGGCGTTCGTCTGCCTCGCCGGGCCGGCATTCTCTGCGACAGCCATGGTCGGGGACCGGGTCGTCTCCTTCCAGTCGTCCGGCGTCTATCCCTGGATGGCGGTCGTGCTCCTCGGACGAGAGCTCCTTATCACCAGCCTGCGAGGGCTCATCGAGGGCGAGGGCGGCGACTTCTCCGCCATCTGGGCGGGCAAGTGGAAGATGGTCGCCCAGTCCGTCGCGGTGCCTCTGATCCTGGTTGTGCTCACCTTTGCCCATTGGCAGCCCGGCGACCCGGGGCGATGGGTGATTGATATCACCGTCTGGGCGACCGTTATCATCACCGTGCTCAGCGCGATCCCCTATATCACAGGGGCCATGTCCCATTCGCCCCACACGCCCCACACACCGGAGACCCCCAACCCATGAACCGACCGCTCTCTCTCACCGGGCAGCACTGCGTGACAACCTTCGGCCTCGGGTTCTGCCGACCCGCCTCGGGCACCTGGGGCTCGCTGCCCCCGGTCATTCTCGCTGCCCTCATGCTCGCGGTCGGCCTGCCCGCAGAGGGATGGGTCTTCGGGCTGGTCATGGCGGTGCTGGTCGGGCTCTTTGGCGGGGCGTGCATCCGATTCGGTGACCAGGCCGCCGCCCGCTTTGGCCGCAGCGACCCCTCACAGGTCGTCGCCGACGAAACCGCAGGCATGGCGCTCGTGCTCGCCTTCCTCCCCGCAGGCACGACCAGCACACCCATGTTGGCGATCTACACACTGCTCCTGGCGTTCGTGTCCTTCCGGTTGCTCGATATCTTCAAGCCCTGGCCCGCCGATGCGCTCGAGGGGGTCGCCGGCGGCTGGGGCGTGCTGCTCGATGATCTCGCCGTCGCGATCTACGCGATCATCGTCCTGCATGTGGCCGCGTTGGTGGTGGAGTTGCCGGCGCTGTAACTACCCACACAACAAGATATTCCAGACACCCTTGCTTGCCCACGGCCATGGGCAGGGCATCCGGCAACTGGAATCGGGAGTGAATCCCGCCCCAAAGGGGTGCCATAGCCCGAGCCCTGGGCGCAGCCCTGGCAAAGAAAAGGTGTCAGGAACCAATACTCGCTCCACACCTCCGAGCCCCGGACTTCAGTCCGGGGTCGTGTGTGTGTGTGGACCCACACCCGGGACTGAAGTCCCGGGCTCAGAGCGGGACTCAACCACTTCTCCCCCTCACTCCGCCACCCACTCGTTATTCGCTTCGTCCATATCCGGCAGCATCCCCTCCGGATCAAGCGTCACCCGCACAACGCGCCGCCCCTTGGGGTTCCAGCCAGCCGTCCACGCATTGGTCGTCGCCCACACTTCAACCGGCAGCCACCGTACCTCGACCGATCCGTCGTCATATTCAACCTCAAACGAGACCGGCATCACCATGTCGCGGCGGTTCTCAATATCGACGAACACCCAGCCCTTCTCCTCGTTGTGCTCGACGCCAACCACCGCCTGGTCCAGCGTCGCGGTCGAATAAAACCATCCCCGCCAGAACCACGACAGGTCCGCGCCCGCGACATCCTCCATCGTCCGAAAGAAGTCACTCGGCTGGGGGTGCTTGAACGCCCATCGTTCGATATAAGTATGGAACGCTCGATCAAACCGCTCGTGCCCGAGCACAACCTCGCGCAGCTGCCATAGAGCCGCAGCCGGCTTGCCATACGCCAGATACCCGAGCCTGCCCCGCCATATCTGGTCAGGAAAGCTCATCATCGGCTGCTGCTTGTCGCTCCGCATTCGGTTGGCGATGCTCCGTGCGCTCCCTCGGCCCCCATCAGCCTCACTCTCCCAATAGTCACTCCTAGTGTAGATATTGATAAAGGTATTGAACCCCTCATCCATCCACGCATGCCGCCGTTCGTCGGTGTTGACAAGCATGGGGAACCAGGTGTGCCCAAACTCGTGATCGGTCACGCCATAGAGGCTTCGTGCGCTGCGCCGAGCGCCACAAAAGACGATGCCGGGATACTCCATCCCGCCAACGGTGCCGTTGACATTGATCGCGACGGGGTAGGGGTAGGGGGACCACATCTGGGAGTTGAACGCAATGGAATGCCTCGCCATCTGCACCGCGTCAGCCCAAGTGCCGATGCCCTCCTTCGGGTATGTCGCTTGGACAAAGACCCTCTCATCCGGCGTGAGCGCAGAGCCGGGGATATCGACTCCGGCAGCATCCCAGATGAACGCCTCGCTCGATGCCCAGGCAAAGGTCCGCACCTGCCGCGCCGAGAAGTTCCATGTCATCGGGCCTTCACCCTCAGGCCAGCTCGAGGCATCTCCCACCTCCTCGGCCGATCGGATGGCGACAGTCTCATCACTGGCAAGGGCACGCGCATAGCGTTCGTGTGCCTCTGGTGTGAGCACCTCGTCAGCATTCTGGAGCAGGCCACTGGAGACGACGATGTGTGATCGCGGCGCGGTGATGCGCACCTCATACTCCCCAAAGTTTGTATAAAACTCGCCCTGCCCGAGATACCCGTCCGTGTTCCAGCCGTGGACATCGTCATAGACCGCGACCGCCGGGAACCACTGCGCGATCTCGAAGACCGTCCCGTCCTCGACATCATCCATTCCGAGCCGATCGGCCCCAAAGGGCGGGATGTTGAACCGCCAGGCAATCTCGAATGTGAATGTCTCGCCGGGCGCGATGGGCTGCTCGAGATCAATGCGGCCCATGGTGTCGTAGACTTGCATATCGAGGTCGTGTCCGCCCGAGGTGAGGGATTCGATATCAAACCCGCCGTGGAAGCCCTCGCGGTACCCGAATCGGCTGCCCGGCTCTTTGCTCAGTGACCCGATCTAATCGGCCTTAAACAGGTTCTGCTCCAGGTGCAGCCAGAGATAGTCAAGCGCATCGGGTGAGTTGTTGGTATAGGTTACCGTGGCCCGCGCACTCACCGCGCGTTCATCTGCCAGCAGCGTCGCATCGATCGAATAGTCCACCTGCTGCTGCCAATAGTCGGGTCCGGGCGCACCAGATGCCCTGCGCACGCGATCGGCATCGGGCCAATCGAGCGGCGCGAAGATGTGCGTGCCCCCAAAGCCGAAGGGCTCGCGGAACGCAGCATCAGAAGTCGGTCCCGCGGGGGCATTGCGTTCGACAGCCAGTGAATCAGTCTCGGGCACTGCTGGTGCAACCGCTGCTGTGGCTTCACTCTGGCTCTGGTCCTGCGCGTCAGTCTTCGGCTGATTCGCACACCCACCGACCAACCACACAACCGACACCCCAAAGCAGACCATCACACGCCCATATCGCATCAGCAGTTCCTTCCATGGCTCCCCAGTGGCAAGAGCATAGAGCATCCTGGCGACCACAGAGAATGTTGGATCTCTAGATCGCTTTTTGGACCACACACAGCCCGCTGGGATCGGCATACGGCGCGTCATCGCCGTGCTGCAGGGGACCAAGGATTGTCACAGCCGCGGGAGCCCCGGGCCGGGCAAGCCACTCATCAAGAGCCCGTCGGACACCACTCTCACCGGTGCGGTCAAACTTTGCAGCCATCGGGCTTGCATCGTGCAAAAACATCAGCCCCCCCGGCACGAGCGCATGAAACCAGAGGTCAAGCTCGACGAGTGTGTGCGCATACTGATGGCTCGAATCAATCACCACACACGACGGGTTGCCGCCGAGATACTCCCGCGCAGCCACGAGGCACGCCGGGTCTACCGAATCAGAAGTGTGCAGCCCGACATACTCGCCCAGCTCCGCGCGCGCAAGCCACGACCCCGAATACTCGGTGTGGCGTTGCTTGTAATCAATCGAGAACAGCCCCTGCGCCGCGCCCATCCGCCGGAGAGCCCACCCGAGCATCAGGCACGAGTATCCCGCAAAGTGCCCGAGCTGCACAATCCGCCGGAGCCCCGAGCCGTTGACAAACCCAAGGACCGCAGCCGTCATCGGCACCGCCATCTCGCCGACGAGATTGTGCTCGAGTGTCTCGTCATACCACGCGAGCAGCACCTCTCGCTCAGCGGGTGTAAGCACGCGGTAGATATCGGGTTCATACGCCCGGTGCTCGCCGTGCTACCAGAACCGGATGTGGTCACGATCACGGACCGCGCCATCGAACGGGTTGTGCTCAGTGGTCTGCGGCTCAGGGTTCATCCCCCACCATAGCTCCGCGGCACGCACCACCAAGCTCTCGCCCCAACATGATTGGGTTGAAATATGCAATGGTCTCTCTCAAGTGCCCAATAATCCCCTATGCCCTGCCTGGTTGCTTCCATTGCGTTCTTCTTCCCCCGCATTGCGATTGTGCTGCTGGTGATCTTCAGCGACTACATCGGGCGCGGGTTCGACAGCCTGCTCTGGCCGGTGCTCGGCTTCTTCTTTATGCCCTACACAACCCTCGCCTTTGCCTTTGCCATCAACCATCACGGCTCGGTCGAGGGGCTCTATCTGGGGCTGGTGATCTTCGCGGCCCTGGCCGATTTCGGCGTGATCGGCAGCAGCAGCAGATCGGCCCGTTGCGCCCGAAAGGGACTAGCACGGTGAAGATGCCTCTCAGAACCCCTCTGCGAGACCGAGTGAGACCGCGCTGAACCCGTGAAAAAGTTGCTACGCTTGGCCGATGCCAACCCAGCAGCAACAACACAAGCCAAAGGTTACGCCTCGCGCGCCCAGGCTCAAGCCGCTCCACACGAAGCCCGCCCGCTGGGTGGCCCGTCAGTATATCCGCCACCAACTCCCCGCAACCAGCATCGTGCTCCGCGCCTGTGGCGTGCTCTGGCAGCCGTTCTGGAAAGATGCCCCGACGGTTGTTTCGCGCGAGAGAAACTCGGGCGCAGCAATGAGGCTCGACCTCAGCGACTTCTTCCAGAGGCTCGCCTATTTCCGTGGTTGCTACCACGAACTCGATGTGATGAACACTGTCGCCACATGCATCAGGCCGGGTGATCTCGTGCTCGATGGCGGGGCAAACATCGGCCTCCTGACACTGTTTTTCGTACACCTTGTCGGCACAGAGGGCCAGGTCATCGCGGTCGAGCCCGGTCCCCGCGCCCTCGAAGGGCTCCGATGGCATGTCGAGCACAACAACCTCGATTATGTCCGTATCGAGCCGATCGGTCTCAGCGACGAGGCAGGCGAGCAGCACTACAAGGTCCCCGACTTTCACAACCTCGGGGCCGGCACGCTCGGGCCAATCGCGCAGCGATATGGTGGCAAAGCGCGAGACCGAACGCAGGTCCACACAGTCCGAGGCGACGACCTGTTCAATCCGGGCGACACCCGCCCCCTCTTCATCAAGCTCGACATCGAGGGATTCGAGTTTCGCGCCCTCCGGGGGCTCACGCGCACCATCGAAACCCGACTCCCCGCGGTACTCTCTGAGGTCAATAGCGAGGCCCTCTCCCTCAACGGCACCTCCCCCCGCGAAATCGCCGACATGCTCACCGCACTGGGCTACCGCATGTTCGGGCTCAGGCAGTTCGGGTCGCTGCGGGGGCACAAACTCGAGTTCCCGATGATCTCGTTCGATCAACTCGATGATCAGCAAGACATCCTCTTTCTCCACCCCGACTCGGTGCATTGGCGGCGTGCCGAGCCGCGTTTTTGTGACGCTACCGATGGGAGTGCCTCCGCCATTGAGCCCCCAACGGGGGCATAGGTCCATAGCCCAGGGCGCAGCCCTGAAAACGCCTTTCAGCCCCCATCGGGGGCATCGGTTCATAGCCCAGGGCGCAGCCTTGGGAACGCCGATATCCCCCACCCCGAGCCCCGGATGGGGCGAAGGTGTGTTTTGATCTCGTTTCAATATCCCACTTCTTTGATATACCGACACCACCCTCGCCCACTCCGGGGCTCAGCGGGCTTCGCCCGACGCGACCCAGGGCTGCGCCCTGGGCTAAGAACCATCGCCCCCGATGGGGGCTCAGAGACATGACTACACCGACCGATCCAACAACCGGTACCCCACCGCCTCAGCGATATGCGTCACCGTCAGCCCCTCTTCACCAGACAGGTCCGCAATCGTGCGCGCAAGTCGGCGGATCTTGTCATACGCCCGAGCGCTCAGCTTCAGCTCCGTCATCGCGTGCCGAAGCACCTGGCGGCAGGCGTCCTCCATCGGCGCAAGCTCATCGAGCTGCCGACCGCTCAACCGGGCGTTGGGCGTGCCCGCACCCTGCCGAGCGATCTGCCTCTCGCGGGCAGCAGCGGCGCGTTCTCGTATCTGGGCCGTACTCGTCCCCCGCTCGGCCTTGCCCGTCAGGTGGTCAAAGGGCACCGCCGGGGCCTCGACATGGATATCGATTCGATCAAGCAACGGGCCGCTGATCTTGGAGAGGTACCGCTCCATCGCCCGCCTGCCCACCTCGCCTGCGGGCATGTCCCCCTTGGGCGTGGGGTTCATCGCAGCCACCAGCATGAAATCTGCCGGGAAACGCAGCGAGCCATGCGCCCGGGCGATCGTCACGACATGGTCTTCCAGGGGCTGGCGGAGCGTCTCGAGCACGATCCGCGGGAACTCGGCAAGTTCATCAAGAAAGAGCACTCCCCGGTGGGCAAGTGAGATCTCGCCGGGCTTGGGGATGATCCCGCCACCGACGACCGCCGGGGCGCTCGCGGTGTGGTGCGGCGATCGCACAGGCCGCGAGGTCATCAACCCCGCACCCGGGGGCAGGCTGCCCGCAGCAGAATAGATCCGGGTGATCTCGACCGCCTCATCCGGCGTAAGTGGCGGCAGCACGCCGGGCAGGGCTTGAGCCATCATCGTCTTGCCCGTGCCCGCCGGCCCGAGCATCAGCAGGTTGTGCCCCCCGGCAGCCGCGATGGTGATCGCCCGCTTGACACCCTCCTGCCCGCGTACATCGGCAAAGTCGATCGGGGCCTGGGCCTGCTGGAGAATGCCCCCGACATCCGGCGGCGGGTAGGGCTCGATCTCGAGCTGCCCCGTCAGCAAACCGACAAGCTCAGCAAGCGTCCCCACGCCATAGACATCGATCCCACTGACGATCGACGCCTCGACGACATTGGCCGCAGGCACGATCGCTGCCCGTGCGCCGGTCGCCTTGGCCATGCTCGCAAGCGCAAGGGCACCCTTGATGGGCCGAACCCTGCCATCGAGGGCAAGTTCGCCAGCCATCACCGCGTGGCGATAGTCGAGCCCACCGTCGCTCCCAGCATCAGCCCCGTCGCGGATGACCCCTCCAACAGCCAACATCCCCACCGCGATCGGCAGGTCATAGACAGGCCCCTCCTTCTTGAGGTCAGCAGGGGCAAGGTTGATGAGCGAGCGCCCGGGTGGGGCGTAATAGCCCGAGTTGCCAAGAGCCGCCCCCACCCGCTCGAGTGATTCCTTTACCGCAGCATCAGGAAGCCCCACGACGAGCTGCTTCTCGATGGCGGTCGGGTCGAAATCGACCTCGACCTCGCAGGGCAGGGCGTCAATCCCCTGGAGCAGGCTGGAACGGACACGGGCAAGCATGGCGGAAGCATACCCGAACAAGTGTCGATCAACAAGGGCTGCTGTAAGACAATGCTCATCTCTCTGGATTCAAACTACTCTTTTTCGGCTTGCAGCTTCGGGCGCACCCGCTCCTCCTGGAGTTCCATGGACCGCTGCATGACCTTCTCAGTATCACGCTTACGGAGTTCCTCTATCGCCATCATGGCAAGCTCCGGATGTCCTGCGCTGTCAGCGCTCTGAAGACGAGAGAGGCAAGAGAGTTGTGCCAAATCAAGCACCTGCCCGGCTCTGGCGGCACTCTGACCGTTACGAATCTGATATTCCAACCAGTCCTTCCGGTGTTCGTCGATTCTGGCGAAGACATCCGCAGCGTGTTGTACAGCCTGACTGTGATCTTCTATCCCATCCCATAAGCTGATAAGCTCAAGCCCGATCGGAAGAGCGTGCATTGTATTGCCCATTACATTATCCGCCCAGATTTGCTCGATCTCGATAATGTATTCGAAGCTACTGCGTTCGGGATGGCGGAGATTGACCTCCATCCATGCAGCCTCAACTGCACGCCCATCCTCGGAACCGAAGCTAGGTATCTGCTTGGTAAGAATGGCCAAGGTTGCGAGTGCCTTATTCGTTTCGCCTAAGCTGTGTGAAAGCTTCGCACTTCTGAGCAACGCCCCAGCAAACGCGGCTTCGCCAACAACCGAACGCCCAAGCCGCACGATGCGATCATTCACATTGGCGGCTTCTCGGTACGCATCCTCGGCCTCAAGCATCCCGCTGTACTGCACACACGCACTCAGATAGCTCGACGGCATCCGCTGTACGAGTGCTTGGTGTGAATCACCGAGTGTGACTGCTTCTTGAAATGCGACCTTTGCTTCGGCAGTATATCCCGCAGCCCGCCAGTACTGCCCCTGCATCCGGAATGCTGATATTGCCTCAAACGGGCTCTCCGGGCTTTCGACTACTTCATCCAGCACTCGTATCGCATCTAGATAACTTCCGGCCCGGGCCAGCCGAAATGCTGCGAGGCGGATATTTGTGCCCCAACCCTTGAGGTTTTGTTCGCGCTGGACGGCTGCGTCTTGGAGGGCTTCATCTGCAAGCCGTAAAACAGCGTCTTGATTCTCAATCTGCTTTTGGGCATTCGACACAGTCCCTGACAAAGAACCGATGATGAGAACCACCGTCATATATGCTTTGAGTTGTTGATATCCCATGCCATTCTGCCTGCCCTTTCTTAGAAACCCTCAGATAACCACCACGCAACGGCTTACTTGCTGAGATTGCTAGTTGTAACACCCGCAACAGGGCGACCCATAATCCTCTTGGCAGGGGGCAATAGGCTCACAACACTGTACATCGCGAACACGTCCATCAAGCCATTCATCAGACACTCCGCCATTGCACACCGGCGGCATAGATCGCTGCACCATCCGAGAAGCCACATTATCCGCCCATCCTGCTGATGTACTGACACCACAAGTCTGACTGATTGGTAGGATCATCCCGTTCGAGAATGTACAATTCCAATAATCAATGACTTCGGCTTCGACAATCCATCCGGTTACTCTGTGTTCTATACGAGCATCGCGTGCTGCTTTTCGCCAGCAATAACTCCAACTCGGCTGGAATGTCAATGTCTCAGTCACCGTTGTGCATCTACTAAAATCCCCCTTGACTTCGACAGTAACCCCAAGTTCGCCGAACATCCTCACGAGCAATCCTGTTTTTCCTTCCACACTCACTGACCCGCCAACACTCCAGCAAGTCTGTGTCTGACGAGAGGGTGCTTAGCTGGCAGGCTCACACGGAATTCGATCATCGCAGTACGCAACCCCGCACAGGCACGCATCCTCCCAAATCCAGGGGCCAAAGGCCTCAGAAATCACTACCTCAGAGACATACTCATCGATAATGACATCGAAGTCGCGTCCGAGATACTCAAGGTCCATGCATCCAGTCGGATTTGGTGGTTCACACGGCAGATTGCCGCCGCCTCCCGGTTGCCCAGATACCACCGTCGCGCCACCATACATGAATGTCGCAACGAGAATGTATGCAAATATCTTCATCGGCTGCCCCTTCCGTTGTTCGCTGCATTTGATCGCTTGCCAATCCGCATTCACACACTAACTTCGACTGAGACTCCTTGTTAAGACCTTTCCCCAAGTATGCCAAAAAAAAACGAACATCAAGTCGCGCAGCAAACAAATACCGATCAACAAAGGCTGCCGGGCACTGAGTTGCAGCGATTTCGGGTACAGACTGTGTTTTTTGTCTCTTTTTCTGAGTTCTGCGTGCTAGTTGCACACAAATCTCGCGTTTCTACAGGGTAGAGGCATCCTTCTTCTCCTCCGGTGCCTGTACACGAAAGCATGGTCTTCGTGGGATTTGGGGATGGCCGGGCTCTCTCTCCGGAGGAGCCCGGCCTGCTTTTTGGAGATTCCACACTCCGCAGTTGGGTAAAAATCCACTCCCAGAGACGCCGGCAGTATGAGCAGCCGCAACTTGTGCGCCCCAGACCGGGGATCGAGCCGATAATGGAGGCATGGCGAGGACCAAGAGTGATCGCGCGCGCAGACGGAACCCCCAGGCCGAGGCTCCCGATGCGCTCTGGAGCAGGGTGGTGTGGCTGGGGCTGGTCCTGGCGTGGGCCTTTGTCGCAGCAAGCCTGCTCAGCTTTGACCGGGCCGACCCACCAAGCGCAGCTGCCTGGCCTGTCAACGACCCCATTCGCAACTGGTGTGGCCCTGCGGGGTCATACCTTGCCTACTCACTCCTGCGGTTTCTGGGCTGGGGGGCGTGGCTTGTGCTCGTGCTCACCGGCATCGGGCTCGCACAGCCATTGTTCGCAAGACGGATCGAACACCCGATCCTCCGGGCGGTGGGGGTGTTGCTCCTGCTCGCGGCGTCGTGTGGCCTGGTGGCGTTGGCAGCCCCGCGGTCTGGCCCGGTCGGGCACCTCCCGGGAGGAGAGCTTGGGCTGGTGATCTCCCATGAGCTCGGCTCGCGGTTTGGCAGCGTCGGGGCCTCGCTGTGGCTGATATTGCTTGGGCTGATCGGGCTCGTGGTCGCGTTTGATCGCCTGGTTTTTGCGGTGCCCGCTGCGATCTGGCGACACTTTGCACCCGCAGCACAGACCGCAGGAACCAAGGCAGTCGCGGGGGCAGGGGTTGGGGCTGCGGTGACCGCCAAAGCAGGCGGCGGCCTGATCGGCGCACTGGCGACCATGGTCAAAAACAGGATGCCGGTTGCAGTCAAGCTGACCGACCTCGAAGAAGAGGACATCGCTGAAGCCGAGACCGAGGCAAACGAGGTCGCAACCCGAAGAGCTGGCAAGCCCAAGCGCAAGATCACGCTCGAACCCAAGGCCCAGCTCGATGAGAAGGCCCTCGACGAGAGGAGTGTGGTCACAGAAGACCAGCTCGACGAAGAGGACGAATACGAAGAGGATGAGTACGAGGACGAAGAGGGGGAAGAAGACGAGGAAGACCTCCCCGGCGCGCCACAGATCTACAGCGAGGACCAGCTCCGCGAGAAAATCGCGGCCCTCCCGGTGCGGTTTAGCGGCACAGACCGCCGCCTGGCGACCGACGAAGACCTGCGCGACCTCCAGAATGTCGAGGAGCTCGAAGGGTACAGGTTCCCGGGTCTTGACCTGCTCGTTGAGCCCGAAGAGGGATATAACGCTGCGCTCGAAGCCATCGTTCGCCAGCAGGCAGAAGCCCTCGAATCGGCACTCCAGCAGTACCGCATCGACGGCGAGGTGGTCGGGATTGAGAGCGGGCCAGTCATCACGCAGTACGATGTCAGGCTCGCCCCGGGGACCAAGGTCGCAGCACTCAACGCGGTCTCAAGCGATGTCGCCCGTGCGCTCAAGGCGGTCAATATCCGCATCGTTGCCAATCAGGAAGGCCGCGACACGGTGGGTGTCGAGGTGCCCAACCCGACCAAGGAGAAGGTCCGACTCAAGGAGCTGATGGGCAACCGCGAGGCGTTCGCATCGATGAAGCTCCCGATGTTCCTGGGCAAGGACGCGACAGGCGAGCCTCTGATCGCAGACCTGACCAAGATGCCACACATGCTGATCGCGGGGACGACGGGCTCTGGCAAGAGCGTCTGCATCAACGCGATCATCATGAGCTTTCTCTACACCAAAAAGCCCAACGAGCTCAAGCTTGTGCTTGTCGATCCCAAGATGGTCGAGATGAGTCAGTTCAAGGACATCCCGCACCTGATGTGCCCGGTCATCACCGAGATGTCCAAGGCTGCTGCGATCCTCGAATGGGCGTGCAAAAAGATGGACGAGCGGTACGAGCTGTTGGCCGAGGCGGGCGTGCGCGACCCGGCCAGCTACAACAGCCTCGAGTGGGAGGAACTCCGCGAGCGGATGGAGCCACAGACCGAGGAGGAAGAGGCCCGCATCCCCCGCAAGCTGCCCTACATGGTGTTTGTGATCGACGAGCTCGCGGACATGATGCTGACCAACAAGGATGTCGAGGGATCGATCATCCGCATCGCGCAGAAGGCCCGTGCTGTCGGCATCCACCTGATTCTGGCGACCCAGAGGCCGCAGGCGAATGTGGTGACGGGGCTCATCAAGAGCAACATGCCCTGCCGCATGACCTTTAAGGTCGCAAGCGGGATGGATTCGCGGATCGTGCTCGACCAGAAGGGCGGCGAGCTGCTGCTCGGACAGGGGGACATGCTCTTCCTGAGCCCGCGCACCACCGAGGTCATCCGCGCCCAGGGTACGATGGTCGAGGACAGCGAGATCCGCAAGGCGGTGCGGTTCCTGCGCGATATTGCAGCCCCCAGCTTTGAGCGGCAACTGGTCCAGATCCGATCCGGTGATGCGGACGAAGAACGGATTGTTGCGAGCGAGAACAACTCGTCTGCAAGCCTCGCAGCCGCCCAGGAAGACCCGATGTTTGACCGGGCAGTCGAGATCGTGCTCGAGACCCGGCGCGGGAGTGTGTCGCTCTTGCAACGCCGACTCGCGATCGGGTATACCCGGGCCAGCCGACTGATTGATCTGATGGGCATCTCCGGGATCATCAGCGACCACAAGGGGTCAGTCGCGCGGGATGTGCTCATCACACCCGACAACTGGGAGATGATGAAACGGCTTGCTGATGAAGAGGCAGCAAGTTCCGGGCAGTCGCCCGTCTTTGGGTCCGGGGGTGGGACGCTCTTCCCCAAGGAGGACGGGGAGACTGACGAGGAGCCCCCCTTCGAGACTGGGGAGCAAGAAGAGGAGGAGTACGAAGACGCGGAACCCGAAGCCGAAGCCGAGGCTGAAGACGAGGAGTGGGAAGAGGACTATGAGCCCATCGACGGCGAGGAGGGAGAGGAAGAGGCAGACGATGAAAACGAAGAAGATGAAGTGGCATATGAGAACGACAAAGAGGTAGAAGAAGAAGACGAAAGAGAAGAAGAGGGTGACGAGGAGGAGGAGTGGGAAGAAGAGGAAGAAGCCGAGGACGAGTGGGAGGATGACTCCGAGGACGACCCGGATTCAGAGCATCCAGAGAAACTCTCGGAAACGGCGTGAAGCACCCTTTCCCATTGGGCGAGCATTTCGCTCGCGTGTTTTCAACTCAACCAGCACTCGGGCGGGCAAGATGCCCGCCTCATTCGCATCAGTGCCTGCGAGATACCGAATCTTCCCAGGAAACTCTCGCACCTCTGAAATCGCTCCTCTGCGAAACCGAACATACAGTGAGCCGAGATCGAGGCGGAGGGGTTCGCGTGCGCGGGCAACAATGCCAAGCAACATCCAAACACACCCACCACAGAAGGAACTCTCCCAATGATGAAGATGCAGACTCGCGTACTCTGGATGCTCGCAGCCGTCGGGCTTGCCTCGGCTCCCGCCCTTGCGGTCCCCCCAGCCCTGGATTACATCCCAGTGGAAACACCGATTATCATCGGCATCCAGAGCCTTACTGGGCTGACGACGGATGCCGAGAAGTGGGGCTCGATGTTTGCGCCGCCTCAGGCGATGATGGGCATGATGATGGTCAAGCAGATGCTCGACCTCCCCGGGCTCAACGCCGAGGGCTCGGCAGCAGTCGCGCTGACCTTCCCCAAGGGCACGATGGATGCTGAGCCCATCCCCACGATCATTCTCCCGGTCAGCAGCTATGGCGACTTTGTTGAAGCCATGCAGGGCGAGGCGGGCGATGGCGTTGCCGCGCTGAACTTTATGGGCGAGACGCTCTTTGCCAAAGACCTCGGCGGCGGGTTCATTGCGCTTGGACCGGAGATGGGGTTCATCGAGGACTATGACGGCTCATCGGGCAACAGCAACGCACACAACCAGCGGCTTGGCGTTCGCGGCACCGAGGCAGCCGATCAGGTGGGTATCTTTGCGGTCGTTGATGTCGAGTCGATGCGCCCGGTGCTCGAAGAGGCACTCGCCGAGATGGGGCAGCAGATGGAGTTTGCAGCCATGATGGGCGGCGAGGCGGCTGCCCAGCAGATCGAGATGATCATGGGGGTTGCCGAGGCGGTGGTCGATGATGGGCAGACCGCATTTATTGGTCTCGGTTCGAGCGAGGACGGGCTCTGGCTCGACTTTGCCGGGCAGTTCGCTGAGGGTTCAGAATCCGGGGCGGTCTTTGCGGATTCGGGCAACTCCTCTTCACTCTTTGGCGCGCTGCCCGACATGGACTACATCATGGCGTTCGCCTACGACACCTCGAGCGAGGGGATCCGCTCGCTGATGACCGCAGCGGTCGAGATGAGCGAGGGTGTGGGCATGGGGTTCCAGTCGGCTGACATCATGGAGTTGAACAACGGGCAGTCGATGGTGATCGGGATGACACCGGGACTCTTTGCGGGCGGGCTGTTTGCCAACACCGTGCAGTTCACCGCAAGTGACGATCCCGAGAAGCTTTTTGAGGTGATGGAAACCGTGATGAACGAGATGGACGGGATGTCGCAGAATGGCATCCTGTACCACACCAGCTTCGAGGAGAACGCTGCCGAGGCTGCCGGGTACAACCTGCACGCCTGGGGCTTCACAATGGAGGGCGATCCCGACCACGAGAATGGCGTCGCAGCCGGGATGCAGCTCCAGCAGATGACGATGCTCTTTGGCGGGCAGGCTGGGCCATCTGGCTATATGACGACGACCGACGACGGGATCTACGCGAGCTTCTCGAAAAACCGCAAGCTCATGGAGCAGGTGCTCACCGGCGAGGGGGGCCAACTCAGCGACAACGCGGGCATGGCGATGGTCGCCGGGCACCTGCCCCAAGAACGCACGGCTGAGGCGTACCTCAACATCAAGGGCGTGCTCGATATGGTAATGCCCCTCCTCTCGATGATGGGTGTCGGGGCCGACCTTGGCGACCTACCCGAAGAGATGAACCCCATCGGCTTTGCCCTGGCGACCGAAGGAGGCGGGATGCACGCGAGGCTCTTTGTGCCCACCGATGTCCTCGAGTTTGGCGCTGCGATGGCCGAGCAGTTTGGCGGCAGCGATGAATGGGACGAAGAGGTCGAGGAGGAGCCCGAGTCCAAGCCGAGGTTCTGATCCACCCGATCATAAGTTGCTTCTTCACCGGCCTAGGGATCGTCTCCAGGCCGGTGGTCTTTTCTCATGAGCATCCTGTTTCATTCTCGTGCGTGATCCCGTGCGTGGCGGTGATGTCTCCCGGTTGTGTGAGCTCGACGGGCTCACTACGAGAGAGAAACCAATGCACACGAACTGTGTAGGCCCCCTTTGCTCCCGGCTTTCGCCCCGTGGGGGCGCAGGGCTGTAGCCACGGGTGAAGTGGAGCCCAACGGGCGCAGCGGAATCCGTGGGAAGTGGTCTTGCTGTGCATCCGCCCCGGAAGGGGCGGCGGGGTTCCCAAGAGCGCTGAACCCCATCCGGGGCAAAGCACTCCACTCTCCACCCATGCGGCAAGGACGATTCCCGCCAGAATCTCGTGCGGAGCAGCGGGAGAAATGGAGAACCGCTCCGGAGAGGCGGAGGATACGGGAGTACGAGAACTCACGGAATCCGTATCAGAACATGTCTATTGCACCATGCACTTGGTGGTAGACTCCACCAATGGACACCGAACCCATTGCACCCTTAACTGCTGACGACCAGGCCGCCGGGCGAAACACGCTCGAACAGCTCCGCACCTTTCTCGACGATCAGAACGCAACTTGTCCCTTGTGCAGCTACTCGCTCCAAGGTATTAAGGATGCCAGGTGCCCCGAGTGTGGCTGGGCGATCACGCTCCGCCCAAGCGAGGGCCTCGATCGGCGACGGATCATCCAGATGACCCGCTGGTTTGCCTACGCCGGGCTCATACTCTCGGTCCCCGAAACCATCAACATAGTGAGGCTCACCCTGCTCGCAAACACCCAGATCATGTGGCACTGGCGGTCGATCGTCTATCAAGCCGGGAACGGGGTGCTGCTGGTACTCTCCATGTTCGTCCTCATCGGGCTCATCCGTGGTGCCAGACAGTGGAGCACCCGATTGCTGTTGAAGAGAACAAGGCAATACGCGGCGGGAATCATTGTGGTGCTGGCACTCTCCCGCTTGATCCCGTTCAGCGTCAACTGGATATTGTGGTTTTTCCGCTGAGTTTGCCGATCTCTCCTCGGGAGTGAAGCCACCGGATCGGGGATCGTCCCCGGGCCGGTGATCGTTCCCTACCATGCACAGCAATGACAACCCACCACGGCAGATTCTGGCGGATGAGTCGGCTGCGGGAGTTGGAACTCGATCGCCCCCGGTTGCTCGCGATCGTGAACATGACCCCCGACAGCTTTTATGCGGGCTCGCGTGCGACTGATCCCAGAGCGGCACTGGCGCTGGCAAAGACTGCGGTCGATGCCGGGGCTGACGGGCTGGATATCGGCGGCGAATCGACCCGCCCCGGAGCGATCCGGGTCGAAGAATCAGTGCAACTCGACCGCATCATCCCGGTCATCAGGATGATCAGGGCTGAATCGGGTTCGTTCGGGCAGATCCCAATCAGCGTGGACACGACACTGCCCGGGGTCGCCAGGTTGGCTCTCGAATTCGGGGCCGACGCGATCAACGATGTTTCGGGCGCGACCGAACAGCCCGAGGCAATGCTCGCCCTTGCTGCCAAGTTGGGCGCGGGGCTCATCCTGATGCACCGGTATTGCGAGCCCGAGCGTGATGCGTATTCAGACCGGTATACCCGTGAGTATTCCGACACCGATATCCACGAGCATCAGTACCAGGATGTGACGACCGATGTGCGGGAGGTCCTTGTTGACCGGGCGATGGCTGCCGAGGCGGCGGGGGTCTCGCGGGAGTCGATCCTGCTCGACCCCGGGCTTGGGTTTGGCAAAACCGTCGAGCAGAACCTTGCACTGGTCCGCACAACCAATGATTTTGTGGCAACGGGGTACCCGGTGCTCAGTGCAGCGAGCCGAAAGAGCTTTGTCGGGCGGGTCAGTGTGCCCCAGGCCTCCCAGACAATCCCAGAGGATCGTCTGGCCGGTTCGCTTGCCTTTAGTGTGATGCACCTGGCAGCGGGGGCTCGGGTCTTCCGGGTCCATGATGTGGCAGCCCAGCGCGAGGCACTGCTGGCGGCGTGGGCGATCATGGAGCGGGCGGACTAGACTCATGCCCCGGGGGTATGAACCACCCTTTCGAGGGAATCTGGACCAGAAGGGAGCCTGCATGGCAAGCGAGAATGTGCAAGAGTTCACGAACGATAACTTTCAGGCCGAGGTGCTTGATGCCGAGTTGCCCGTGCTGGTCGATTTCTGGGCTGAGTGGTGCATGCCCTGCCGGATGCTCGCCCCGACGATCGACCAGATAGCCGACGACTTTGCTGGGAAGATCAAGGTCGGGAAGGTGGATACCGACGGGAACCAGGAGATCGGGGTGCAGTTTGAGATCTCGGCGATCCCCACGATCATCATCTTCAAGGGCGGGCAGCCCGCCAAGAAGTTTGTCGGCCTGACTAACAAGACCGACCTCGAAACGGCGCTCAACGAGATGCTCTCGGCCTGAAGCCGACACTCGGCAACGAATGGACGGCGAAATGGCAAACAGTGCCTCAGAAAACCACGACGATCGGCGGCTGCGCTGTGGTGTCGTGGGTGTCGGACGGATGGGTCAGCACCACGCGCGCGTCTATGCCAACGAGCCCGGGTGTGAGCTTGTCGGGGTGGTCGATTCGAGCTTTGAGAGGGCAGACGAGATCGCCGATCGGCACGAATCCACAGCCTTTGCGACCGAGGCCGACCTCCTGGCAGCGGGTGTCGATGCGGTCACGATCGCGGTGCCGACCACCGCCCACTTCCGGTCGGCGGAGCCCTTTCTGTCAGCGGGCGTTGCGTGCCTGATCGAAAAACCCCTCGCAGGTGATACCGAGACCGCCCAGCAGATCAAGCTGCTTGCCGAGGCCAACGACGCGATCCTGATGGTCGGGCATATCGAGCGGTACAACCCCGTCATCCGGGCAATGCGCAAGGCGACAGACAACGGGCTCGAGGTCGTGCCCCGGTTTATGGAGGTGCTGCGAGTCAGCCCGATGACCTTCCGCAGCGTCGATACCAGCGTTGTTATGGACATGATGATCCACGATCTTGATGTCCTCATCATGCTCATGGACGGCAAGGAACCCGACGAGATTCAGGCGGCGGGTGTCGCGGTTGTCACTGAGTATGAGGACCTCTGCAACGCCAGGCTGACATGGAAGAGGCCGCAAGGGACATGCGTGGCCAATGTCACCGCGAGCCGACTCGCCTTTAAGACCGAGCGCGTCACGCGGATCACCGGCGAGAACGCCTACATCAAGATCGATTATGGCGAAAAGTTCGGGCAGGTGATCCGCCGTACCGCCAACGAGATTCAGATGCGGGAGGTCCGCGACCAGCTCCGGTATGGCGAGAACCTCACGGTCCTAGATTGGTCCGACCTTGTGAATATCGAAGAGTTGAAGATCGACGATGCCGAGCCGCTCTTGATGGAGATTCGAGGGTTTCTCGGGGCGGTCCGCCGGGGCGAACATCCCCCGATTGATGCCGAGGCTGGGTTTGCCAATGTGCGGACGGCCGAGCGGATCATCGAGGCGGTCCGCGAGACGATGGGGACATGGACCACCAGCGTAACACCAGTCTGAGGCTGCCTGATATCGGTCTCCGATCAACAGAAGTCGGGTCAGAGTCATTGTCTTGGGAGGTTTTGCTGGCTCTTGCCCCACGATTCGGTACACTAATCTTCCTCTGCCCGATGGACGGCTGCGAACCTCGTGGCGCGTTGGGCGAGATTGTCTTTGGAGCGCGTCGCCCTCGCGCGACGCAGCACGAATCGGTTTGACCATGCCAGGACCAGAGAACACCACCGAACGGGCCGACACCATCGGCGAAACATCCACCACCGCGCACCACCTCTCCCCCGAGGTCGAGGCCGAGATCGAAGCCGCGATGGCCGACCTCGCCAAAGAGGAAGAGGCTGCAGATTCACACAAGCCCAAGATCCGGGGTCCCCGGGTCGTTCAGGCCGGTCGCGAGCACCGCACGGGGCATGTGGTCAGTGTGGGGCCAACCGATATCTTCGTGGAGTTCGGACCCAAGGAGCTGGGTGTGCTCGACCGCACACAGTTTCAAGAGGACGAGCTGCCCAAGGTGGGGTCCGAGCTTGAGGTAGTCGTCAACCGGTACGACCCGGCCGAATCACTCTATCTGTGCGCGCGCCCCGGCACCGTGCAAAAGGCCGACTGGGAGATGCTTCAACCAGGGCAGACCCTCGAAGCGGTTGTCACCGGGAGCAACAAGGGCGGGCTCGAGCTTGAGGTCGCAGGGCACCGGGCGTTTATGCCCGCAAGCCAGGTTTCGCTCGACCGGATCAACGACCTGTCCAAGTTCATCGGGGAGAAGCTGACCTGCACCGTGAGCCGGGTTGACAGGGCGGGCAAGGGCAACATCGTCCTGAGCCGCCGCGACCTGCTCAACGCTGAGCGGGCAGAAAAAGCGGGCAAGCTCCGCGAGACGCTCAAAGAGGGCGATGTCGTCGAGGGGACGGTCCGCAAGATCATGCCCTTTGGTGCGTTTATCGACCTCGGTGGCATCGACGGGCTTGTGCATGTCTCTGACCTTGCCCACGACCGCATCCACATGGGCGAACGAAATGTCGAGCGGTATGTCAAGGAGGGCGAGACCGTCCGGGTGCAGGTGCTCAAGATCGACTGGGAGGCCAATCGGCTCTCGCTGGGCATCAAGCAACTCATGGACGACCCGTTCCAGACGACGACTGCCGACATTGCTGAGGGCGCAGACCTCACCGGCCGGGTGACCAAGATCATGGAGTTCGGGGCTTTTATCGAGGTCGCGCCTGGGGTCGAGGGGCTCGTGCATATCTCCGAGCTCGACTGGAGGCGGGTCGGCAAGGTCGAGGAAGTGCTTAAGCAGGACGAGATCATCACGGTCAAGGTGCTCAAGATCGACCCGGAAAGCCGACGGATCTCGCTCTCACTCAAGCAGACCAAAGAGCCCCCAGCCGGTGCTGAGGCCCACAGCGAGGGTGGCTAACGCACGCCCCAGAAACGCCCCAAGGGCTTGGGAGATCGTCAGGGCTTCCGTCGTGGGCCCGAGCGCGATACCCGATCGGCAGAAGAGATCCTCAAAGAATCCCCCGCGATGCGCCGGCTCCGTGAGCAGTTTGGCAAGAGCGGCAAGAGCGGTTTTAAGGGTGGGCTTGGCTGAGGAAAAGAGCAAATCGACAAAGAGCAAAGAGCAAATCAAGCCATCCACGGCACGACGCAACTCGCTGTTCCAGATTTGCCATTTGCTCATTTGCCATTTGCTCATTTGCTATTTGCCATTTGGTCTCTCGGTGTCGGGCTCATCACACGCCGGCCAGCCGGAAGCCTCGAGAAACTTCGCCCGCAGGTCGTTTGCGATCTCGGGTGCCCGCATCCCGGAATCGGCATAGGTCAGCATGGGCAGGAACCGGATCGTCGCTCGGCTCCGCCGCCAGAGGCTCGACCACGCCGGATCGACCTGGGGTGTGCCCTCGATCAGCACCGGCAGCACCCGGGCTCCGCTCTTGCGGATGATGAGCCCCACCCCGGGCAGAAAGGGCAGGATGTGCCTGTTTGGGCGTTCGAGGTTGCCCTCGGGGAAGATGCCGATGATGCCATGCGCACGCAGGTGCTCGATGGCCTCGCGGGTCGCGGTGATCTCACGCCCGTTGCGATCAACCCCGATGACCTCTGTCCACTGCCACAGCCCCGAAAGCGCAGGGATCTGCATGTCGGTTGCCATCATCCAGCGGACAAAGAATGGGCAGGCAGCCTGGACGAGGATGGGATCAACCCCTGCGGTGTGGTTGGAGACGACAAGCAGCGGGCCGGGGTTGGCGTTTTCGGGAATATGCTCGGTGCCTTGGATATTGAGTCTGTGGACGAGCCGGGCGTAGATTTGGATAGCCCTCCAGAAGCAGCCGGTCTCAAAGTCACCGCGTGGGTTGTCCATGATTCGGCGCGCAACCAAGGCCCAGCAAAGCCAGAATACGAGCGCAACGATGACCCAGAATGCAATCGGCACGGGTCATGTTAGCGGCCACAAAGTGAGTGACCACTCACTCCTCGGTGATGAAGAGGAGTTTGTAGCTGGATGAGTGGTTGTGTGCCACGGCCATTTTGGCCGTGAGGGACCGTGCAACACGGCCAAAATGGCCGTGGCACACATGATCCACCGCCCGGACCCGCAACCATCTACGATCCCAGGATGAGCGACCTCTGGGCAGGCCGAAGGGAGGCAGCACGACGGACCGCTGAGCCATTGGCGGTGCGGATGCGCCCTCGGACCCTCGACGAACTGGTCGGCCAAGAGCACATCCTCGGCCACGGCA
>JAJRZG010000060.1 GCA_024275365.1 Planctomycetota bacterium
CGGCGTGGTGGACGCCAACGACCCGTGGTACTACTTCTGCTACGACGACAACTGGCGCATCGTGGCGACCTTCCGCGACGATGACGCAAACCCCAAGGAGGTCTTCGTCCACCACAACGCCGGGCTTGGCGGCTACGGCTCTTCCTCGTATATCGACAGCGTGATCCTTCGCGACCGAGATGCGAATACCGCCTGGCACGAGCAGGCCGACGGAACCCGCGAGGAGCGGCGGTACTCATGCCAGAACTGGCGGGCGGATATCTCGGCGATTCTCGCCGACTCCGGCAAGATGGTCGAGTGGGTCAAGTACTCGGCCTACGGCGTGCCCTTCTCGCTGCCCGCAGGCGACACGGACTCGGACGGCGACTGGGACAGCATTGACGCCGCGGCGATCGTCCAGGGCGGTGCGTATGATGTGCGCATGGACGCCGAGCTTGATGGCGATGTGGATTCGAGCGATGCGGCGCACGCCAACTCGATCGCCGGCGGCTACCAGACGCTGGGCCGTGGCGTGCTGTCGAGCAGTGCCGTCAACAACCGCCGTGGCTACGCCGGCTACGAGTGCGACCCGACCTTCGAAGGCGCGGGGCGGCACCTGTACCATGTCCGCCACCGTGTTTACGACGCCGATGTCGGCAGGTGGACGCGGCGAGACCCGCTGGGGTATGTCGACGGGATGAGTTTATATGCCTATGCCCGGGGGCAGTCGCTAACCTCGCACGATGCGTGGGGCTTGCGCAGCCTTCCATGCGCGGGCAACCAGTGCGTTGCTCAACCAACTATCGTCTGGCCACACCCGCGCGATCCAATGCCCGCGCCTCCTCCATGTCCCGCACCGCCGCCTAGTTCACCCAGCCTGTCACCGAGGCCGGGGCCTACTCCTTCGCCACCGATATCACCTTCAACGCCGCCTACACCTCTTGGCGTCTTTGACTGGCGTAGCTGCCCCGGCTTTGCTGGCTGTGCTGGCGGCATTACACGGAAGCCCGGCACGCCGGCAATCCCCAACGGGTGTGGCAGTGCACTCTATCAGAAGGCACTGCTTCATGTCTTCTTCCCAGCGTTTATCCGCGACTTTACGCCTTGTTGTAATAATCATGACACCTGCTACGGAAGTTGCGGGTCCGACAAGAACAAGTGTGATCAATGGTTCTTCGACTGCCTGATGAACACATGCGACACATTATACGGTGGTTGGTTCAACAAATACACACTCAATCACGAGCGTTGTATCCAGTAAGCGGAACTGTTCTACAGAGCCGTTCGTGACAACGGCAAGGGAGCCTTCTGTGCGGCACAGCAGAGAAACTGTCAATGCAAGGGGGTACCTGTAGCACCATCTCCTCGAACGACTCCGACACCGCCGTCATCTTCACCAGACCCGCAGCCAGATATCCCATTGCCGCGATGGCCCGGTGAAGGATATCCTAGGGGGACGGCTGCATATTGAAATCGGAATCCTTATGATACGCCCCAATCTTTATCGTACATTCCTTCGGGCAATCGCTTGGTTCGGTATCATATTTGTCGTTGTACTCACTACTGTGACCTTCATGCACATGCGACTACCCTTAGATGCCTTTGGTATTCCTGTTGGTATAACAGCGACATTCCTTCGGGCAGGTGCCATTGCGTTGTTGACATTTACGACTTGGCTTGCTCTATGCAAACAAGCATCAGCTGCTCAAGCACTCACCTCGGCTTTCCTGGCACTCCTGATTTCCGTATTGGGTTTGATTCTGATCGAAGGATTGGTATGGGTTATTCGCATTGCCGTTCCATAGATCCGCAAGGCCCTGTGCTTTGCTTTCCCTATACCTTGCCCGCGGGCGACACCGACTCCGACGGCGACTGGGACGCAGGCGATGCCGCGGCGATCATTCAGGGCGGGGCGTACGATGTGCGCATGGACGCCGAGCTTGATGGCGATGTGGATTCGAGCGATGCGGTGCACGCCAACTCGATCACGGGCGGCTACCAGACGCTGGGCCGCGGCGTGCTGTCGAGCAGTGCCGTGAACAACCGCCGCGGCTACGCCGGCTACGAGTACGACCCGACCTTCGAGGGCGCGGGAAGGCACCTGTACCATGTCCGCCACCGCGCCTACGACGCCGATGTCGGGCGCTGGACCAGGCGGGACCCGCTGGGGTATGTCGATGGCATGAGCCTCTACGCCTATGTCCAGGGGCTGACGGTGATCGCGGCAGATCCGTGGGGCCTGTTCATCTGCGTCGGCGGTTGCCAACCACCGACACCCGGACCAATCTCGAACCCCGGTGGCGGTGGCGGCGGGCCGCCCGTGTGTGCAGGCGGAACATGCAGCACGCCGATCGCGCCCGGGCCAAGTGGGCCGAGCGGGCCGGGGCCGATCATCTGCGTGGGCACCGATTGCACTGTTCCAACTGTGGACCCAACATACACACCGAGCTGTCCGTCTGGTGGCGTTGGGGACGGAGGTTCCGCCGGTGGGGTCGGGGGCGGAAGTGGCGGGTCGCCTCCCAAGAACACATCCGATGGGAGCGCATCCAACGAGTTTTTCTGGAACGACTGTCCTTCGGGCCCTGGATGCGCAAATGGATACGAGCGCAATCCAGCAGCGCCTCCACCGTCACCAAACGGATGTGGCGGTAAGTCTGGTTTGAGCCGAGTCCCAGGGATGCTGAGTCGATTCAACTTCACCAATTGCTGCAACAATCATGATCTCTGCTACGCGTCTTGTGGTGCCAACAAGATCCAATGTGATGTGTGGTTCCTCGATTGCATGCTGAATCGATGTGACACGCTGTACTCCGGATTTTGGGGCAAGTACACTTTGAACCGGTGGCGTTGCCGCAAGGCAGCAAACAACTTCGCTTCCGCTGTACTTATGTGGGGCGAGTCGTTCTTCTGTGCCGCACAAGCGAGCAACTGTCAGTGCAAGTCCACCACGGCAGCTCAGTAGGAGGACTTCTGATGCGACTGGGCCGACCAGGTTATCTGGCAATCGAAGCCATTGGGATTGCCCTTGTCTGCCTCGTATTGTCATTCCAATTCGAACGCAGCGAGTTTGGCATGCAATCCGGCCTCGCTGGCTTGTTACTGGTATCTGCTGCCGCTGTTCTTTTCAGCTTTGGCCTGTATGCGGCGTGGCTGGATGCCCGGCGGTTGGTACGGCGAACGCCCGGAATCCGCATAAGATTGGCGGTGGGGCTTATCTGCACCGTGATCGGAACACTATCGACCGCGATGCTCTCGTGGGCCTACACCATCATCGAACTGCGCGTGCTGGGAGGATGAAGCCCGTGCTCTTCGCCTTGGACCGAGCGGCTCCAGGACATCGGACGGATGATGGTCGCAACCAGACCGACGACGGCCAGGACTACACCTATGTCTACGACGCCTTCGGACGCCTGCGCCAGGTCAAGAACCGCTCGACGAGCGCCTTGGTCGCCGAGTACCGCTACAACGGCCTGGGCTTCCGCATCGGCTGGCACTCGGATGTCACCGACGACGGCACCACCGGCGAGCCCGACGGCGTGGTGGACGCCAAC
>JAJRZG010000061.1 GCA_024275365.1 Planctomycetota bacterium
ACCCGCAAGAAGGCAACCCGGAAGAAGGCGACCCGCAAGAAGGCCGCCAAGAAGACAACCCGGAAGAAGGCGACTCGCAAGAAGGCCACCCGCAAGAAGGCCGCCAAGAAGGCGACACGCAAGAAGGCCACCCGGAAGAAGGCAACTCGCAAGAAGACTGCCAAGAAGGCCACTCGCAAGAAGGCCACCCGGAAAAAGGCCACCCGCAAGAAGGCCGCCAAGAAGACAACCCGGAAAAAGGCAACTCGCAAGAAGGCCGCCCGCCGCTGATCGGTGAGGCGAACCGGAGAATCTGCGCGGGGCTGGCTCATGTCAGCCCCGCGTTGTTTTTTCGTATGCATGGGGGTTCCGGGTTGTGCTCGCTGCCATCTGCGCGCACAATAGAGCATGGACCCAAACCCCATCGATGCCGTCCGAGCCCTTCGAGCTGCTGCCGAGGGCCACCTGATGATCGACGAGGACCGCCGTCGGCGTGTTCGCTATGTCTTTGACCGGAGGCGGGGGGTGCTTGTCTTCCCGCTGCCCGTCGAGGCGGTCGGGATCGGCGAAGCCCAGCTGCTCGTGCCGGATGAGCACGACCCTGTGCTCGCGGCGTTGCTCTCGATCGAAACCGTCACAGAGCTGCCCGGTGCTGCTGAGATTCGGTATGAGATCTATCACGGCAACATGCGAGAAGCCTCGTGGGCTGTCGCCACCGTCGAGGCGTTGCGGTATCACGGCGAGCCGTTTGACAGCGAAGAGATCGACCTGACCGACCCGATCATCGAACACGAGCCTGGGTTCTGTCGTGAGTTGAACACCGACCCCGAGTTGCTCAGAGTGGCGTGTGAGTCTCTGGCTGGCGCATCGGTCGAAGAGCCGGTCGCGGTCGGGGTCGATCCTGACGGCATCGACATCCGCGCCCGGTTCGGGATTGTTCGGCTTGAGTTTCCTGAGAGGGCGGAGACAATCGAGCAGGTGCGCGAGCAGATTGCCGCCATTGCGGTGCGGAGTGAGGCGTGAGGGAGGGGGAGCCATCGAACGCGGCTGATGGGCGGCCGGGGTTTCCGATCCGCGAGGCACACGCACACCTCTACCAGCTTGGTCGATCGCGGGGCATGATCGAGCTCTCGGCGTGCTCTTCGGCGGGGGAGTTGCTCGACACCTTTGCCAGTGCCCGAGCGCGGCCCCATGGTCAGCCAATGCCTGCCATCCTCGCACATGGTGCCCGGCCCGAGGGTTGGGAACCGCCCCACTGGCCGACACTCAAAGAGTTTGACCGCGTAACCGGCGACACACCAGCCCTGGCGTGGTGCTTTGACTACCACGCGCTGCTGGCCAACTCCGCGATGCTCGCGCGTGCAAAGATCGACGACAACACGACCGACACCCCCGGCGGAATCATCGGGCGCGATGCCGCGGGCAGCCCCACGGGTCTGGTGTTTGAGGATGCTGCCATGCGGGTCTGGCAGGCTGTGCCCGAGCCCTCGACCCAGCAACGGCATCGCGATGTGCTCGAGGGGCAGCGACAGCTCTCTCGGTTTGCTGAGGTCCATGATCTCAAGAGCCAGGCGTGGCTTGGGCCTGTGCTTGCTGAGGTCCTCCGGACGAACCTGTCGGGGGAACAGGTGCAGGCCCGATTCGTGCTGTTCCCACTGCTCGAGGACTTTGACGAGGTTCACGCTGGCCGTGGCGAGTGGGAGTGCGACCAGATTCGGCTCGGGGGGGCAAAGATATTTGTTGACGGCACGCTGAACTCACGGACAGCATGGATGCTCGAACCCTTTGCCGACGGGCGGCCCGATCACCCCTGCGGCACGCCGATGATGACACCCCGAGAGATCGAGGAGGCAGTGCGGTGGTGCGATGCGGTCGGGTTGCCGATGGCAGCACACGCGATTGGCGATGGGGCGGTGCGGGCGGTGCTCGATGCGATCGAGAAGGTCCGCCCGAAGACCCCCGGCTTCCGCATTGAGCACGCTGAGGTTATTGATGAGGTCGATGTGCCTCGGTTTGCCGAGTTGGGGGTGATTGCGAGTGTGCAGCCGTGCCACTTGCTCTCTGACATCGAGGCGCTGCGCACGGCCCTCCCCCACCGCCTGGATCGGGTGCTGCCTTTGCGGGATTTGATCGAGGCGGGGTGCGTGCCGGGGGAGTCGTTGGTGTTTGGGTCGGATGTACCGATCGTGCGGGCTGAGCCGGAGGACTCGATCCTGGCAGCCACAACCCGGCGGCGGACAGAGATGCCCGAGCACGAGGCGATCGCCCCCGAGCAGGCGCTCACACAGAAGGAAGCGTGGGAGGCGTTTCGGGCTGCTGGGGGATGAGGACATCCGGGTGATACGGACGCCGACGCTGAGGCTCTGCGAAGCGTCGGATGGATCGGTGGGAGGAGGGCACTCTGATCCGACACTTCGCCAAGCCTCAGTGTCGGCGTCCTTTGCCCAAAGCACTCCGGCATACCGAGAGTCGTATAGTCTGGCAGCCGGGGGCACCGTTGAATCCGCATACCGCGAGGGGTTATCCATGCGAGCTGATATCCGATACAACAATGTCATCGATGGCGAGGACTTCGCCCGTGCCCAGGCGGCTGCCGATCGGGCAGCCTCGCTCACCGCGGACGAAATCGACCCCGAACAGTTCTTCTGCTCCCAGCACTACGACCGCTATTCCGAAGAGGACCACGCGGTCTGGGCGACGCTCGTCGAGACCCGGCTCAAGACGCTCAATCACCAGGCATCCTCGGTCTATCTCAACGGCGTGCGCGCGCTGGGGCTCGACAAGGACCGCGTGCCCAAGGTCGAGTATGTCAACTCACGGCTGGCGAGCCTCACCGGGTGGCAGAGCCGGGGGGTGCCGGGGTTCCTGCCCGCCAAGGCGTTCTTTGCCTGCCTTGCGCAGCGGAAGTTCCCGACGACGGTGGTCATCCGACCGCGGGAAAAACTCGACTACCTCCCCGAACCGGACATCTTTCACGATGTCTTCGGGCATGTGCCTTTACACTGCGATCCGGTCTTTGCCGAGTTCCTCCAGACCTACGGCAAGGCGGCCCTCATGTGCGAAGACCCCTGCCACATCGAACGACTCGGGCGGCTCTTCTGGTTTACCGTCGAGTTCGGGCTCATCCGCGAGCGGGGGGAGATCAAGCTGTATGGGTCGGGGATTATTTCGAGTATCGGCGAGAGCTTTCATGCGCTCGAGAGCGAAGATGTTGATCGCCGGCCGTTTGATATGGAGCGAGTGTGCAGCACGCCGTTTGAGATTGACCACTATCAGCCGGTGCTGTATGTGCTCGAGAGCTTCGAGCAGCTGCGCGATGCGATGAACGAATACGCCGAGGCGGTGCTGGGCAGCGAGGCGATGGCAGGAGTATAGAACCCGGGGTTTTCATCCATATTCAGAGTAGTGTCTCTTTTTTGTGATTGAGGCTTGCAGCCCCCCCCCCACCCCAGTGGTATATTGGTGGTATGACGCAGGGGAAGAGGACAAGAGCGTTCTCGCTGATCGAGTTAGTCGTCTCGATCGGGGTCATCCTCATCCTGATCGGGCTGGTACTCCCGGCCCTCGGAAACGCCCGCCAGCGTGGACGGGCGACACGGACTGCGATCGCAGCCAAAAATAATGGGTTGGCGATAGTTTCCTATGCACACGATCACGACGGCGTGTACCCAGTCTCGTCTCCCAAGGTTGGGAATGCGATATTGGACTGGGAGGTGCCGCTGCTGGAGGGCGGGTATATCGAGGTGTACGAGCACATCGACCCCGAGGGACAGCGGGAGATGGGGCACCATCGGTTCTCGCTTTCAGGTGCTCTCGTGCATCCAGCACACCAGATGGAACCGGGTGCCACGATACCAATCGACCTTGCCGAGACGATCGCGGTTCGTCAGACCCAAGTTCTCTTTCCTTCGCAGAAGGGGATGCTTGTGCAATGGGTGTATGCCGAGGGCGATAGCGATATTTTCTGGTCATGGAACCCCTACGACCGTCCGCGTCTGCCGGTGACATTTTGTGACGGGAGCGTGGCAGAGTATCGGTGTACTGATTTCAAGCTTGCACACGATTTCTTTGAGAACTGGGTCGGGCACCCGGTGCTTGCGACATGGTCGGGCAGCCGGGGCTGGGATCGAACGAAGTGACACCATCACATTCTTGCAAGGGAGATTCATCATGGCATATCGCGCTCTTGGGACAATCGCCTCGATCGGGCTGTGCTCGCTGACGATGTTCGCGCTGGCGTTTCCTCTGGATTGCTACTTCCTTCAGAGTTCCGGATGTGGAAGCGGGGCGAGTTTCTGCATCGATGACACCGAGGTCTGCGATATCGGCTATTCCAAGACGGTTGATACCGGGTGCGGAAGGACAGGTCCATTTCTTTCGAGTGTCCACCGCTCGTGCTACACAATCACAGATACCGTAACGCATCCCTGCGACGATGATGATGAGCCTTCCCAGAAAGAAGTCATCGGATGTCATGACGGCAACGGCGTCTGCTGCTACGGCACGAAGACATGGACACGCGATATTGGATACATGTCAGAGCCTTCTGGTGCATACTGTTGCGATATCACGGTGCAATGATGTGTGTCCGCCCATGCCTACTAATGACAGGCCATTTGTGTATCAACGCGTTGGCCTTGCTGCTCCTGTCTTTCGGGTTCGCACATGCATCTGTACTCCCCTCCCAGCCAACTGCTCAGGATTCTCATCACGGCGGACCAGATCGCATTGCGCTGAGCCAACTGATACGCTCTGACTGGCCTCAATCAGGCTCGATCTTTGTGCGCTATGCCACAAACGCCACCCGCAACCACCTGGAGATCGGGTACGACTTCGGGACTGGCGCATGGTTTAGAATCTGGAACCGAGACACACTCGGCGGACAGGAGCCGAATGGAACTCACTATTCCGGAACCAGTATCTCCCCGTCGTCAAAAGCACGCGAGCCCTCCATAGGCTCTGACTGGTGGCTCGATGATGTCTTCCCGGAAATCGCCCTTGCCAGCGTGCTCGATGATACTCGGAGGGATGTACACATCGAATACATGGATGATGGCGGATGGAGGATTATCGCTTCACTCCCACGCGGTTCGCGAGAACCTGTCGAAACTATGTCCGATCACGAGATCGGCCGATGGGGTGGGCCGGAAGGAATGTTTCGGGATGTCATCTACATTGTGCGACCTGACCACACCATAGAGAGTGTAACCGCCCCTACGCGCCCGACGACTTCAGATCCTCGTGTGATGACTGAAGTATTTGATGTCGCCGCTTGCTCACCCCCCGGCTTTCAGGTCGTCGAAACATACCCTTCTGCGGGTGCACCGATGAGTCTGATCGATTGCAAGTTCATCGAGACCGGAGTTCGCGAGTCCTTTCTTCGTGACCGAGTCATGGAACGCGCCGTGACACGCCGCATGGAAACCCCCACGATCTCTCCCGTCATCTCCGCCGAACAAGCCAACGCGGACCCAGACCGACCCGCGCCCGTCGAGGGTGGCTCACAAAGCAACAACCCCGGCCGATGGGCATTCGTTGGTGCTGGTGTGGTGTTGGTCCTTCTCGGCATCGGTGCATGGTGGAAGGCCCGGCAGGCATGATGATCCCGCCTCCACAAAAGTCGATCGGGTCTCTGGGTTTACGCACACTGCTGGTGTTCGGCATCGCGGCGTGGCTGCTCGTCTCCGCCTTTGGTAAGTTATTTTCACTCGACATGTTTCAAGACGCACTCCGTGCGCATGAGATTGTCTCACAAGAGTTGATTCCCGTGACCACATGGGCGTTCCCCTTGCTGGAAGCGGCAGTGGGCGTTTACACAATATGGCGACTCCTCACCCGCCGCTCTCTCCGATCGACAGCCATCCCCGTGATCGTGGTCTTCGGGTTGCTCACGGGGTATACGACACTCCTTGCACTCCACCCGCCTGCTGAGCCCACAGGGTGCGGGTGCGGAATTGCGAGCGGCCCGGTCGAGCACTGGTGGCCACTGGCTGCCAGGAATGCGGTCGTTGTGGTGATACTCGCTCTCTGCTGGTGCTGGCGTGGTGTACCCCTGAGAGCCCCGACCCCACAGCCGGTCAACAATGCGGTGTGAACGAATCCGACCTTCTTGCCCATATCTACCAGCTCGCCGGCGGGATCAACGCCGGGGCAGGGGATGTGCTGGTGGGGCCGGGAGATGATTGTGCGGTCGTGCGCACAACCGGGGGGGGCGTGCTGCTGCTGACGGTGGACCAG
>JAJRZG010000062.1 GCA_024275365.1 Planctomycetota bacterium
CAAGGCGAATCCATCGAAGCCGTCGCGGTCATCCAAGGCCTTCAGCCGCGCACCATCGCCACCCACCTGGCCGAGTGGATCGAATCACGCAAGCCCGAGAGCGTCGCCCCCTGGATCGACCAGCCCACCTACGACCGCATCACCGCCGCTGCCGGTCAGGTCGGCACCGACTTCCTCAAGTCCGTCTTCGAGCACCTCGAAGGCAGCGTCTCCTACGACGATATCTACATCGTCGTCGCCCACCTCCGGGCACAAGCATCCGGCGACAGCAACATCTAAACAGTATGTACCAAGGCACAATGCAAAAACCTGCCCTGGGTGCTACGGCCATCTTGGCCGTGCGATCGTTACCAACGGCAGCATTCTGTCACGCACGACTCGCAGAGCCGTAGCACACAGCAGAACACGATGACACAAAGTGCTCGATCTTCCCTACACCCCCAAGCACTCACACAGCACCGCCGCCCGCACCGCCACCCCCCAAGACACCTGCCGAAGCACGAGCGACCTCGGCCCCGCAAGCCCATCGGCCACCGGCCCATCCATCTCCACCCCACGATTGATCGGCCCGGGGTGCATCACCACCGCACCCGCCTTCATCGCCGCTGCCCGCTCCACCGTCAACCCACACTCCTCCCGATACGCGCGCACAGACGCGATCGGCCCCGCCTTCGTTTCCTCTTGGGGCTGGGCCTTTCCAGGCCCCGAAGCCGCCCCCCCATGCCGTTCAAACTGAATCCGAAGCATCATCACCGCGTCAACCCCAGGCAACACCGCGTCCAGATCATGCTCGACCCTCAGGGAAGAAGCCTCTCCAGACCCCACTCCCTCATCAAGCCCCTCAACCAAACTCTCAAGCCCCCTCGGCACCAAGTGCGCAGGCCCCACCAGCACCACCTCCGCCCCCAGTGTCGTCAATCCCGCAACCGCCGACCTCGCCACGCGCGAACTCACGACATCACCCACGATCGCCACCCGCACCCCCGACAGATCAAACCCATCATCCCGTCCAAGAGCCTCCGCAAGCGCCGCGATATCCAGCAGCCCCTGCGTCGGGTGCTCATGCCGACCATCCCCTGCGTTCACCACGCTGCACTCCACAGCCTCATGGATCAGAGCGGCTGCCCCCGCCTGTGGGGCCCGTACCACGATCGCATGAATCCCCATCGCCTCGATATTGCGCACGGTGTCATGCATCGATTCCCCCTTGGAGAGGCTCGACGCCCCGCTCGACAAATCAACCACCGATGCCCCCATCCGCTGTGCAGCCACCGCAAAGCTCGTCCGTGTCCGCGTCGAGGGCTCAAAGAAGACCGTCGCAACCGTCTGCCCCGAGAGCAACCCATTACCCGCGCACTCCCCATCGCCACAGGCCACAGCACTTTGGCCCGACCAAGCAGCCGCCGCAGCCGCGAAGCGTCCATCCCCGCAAGCCCAAGCACCGACCGCTCCGCGTTCACATCCATCACAACCTCCAGCCCACAACCATCACTCCCCACTCACCCCTCACTCACCACCCCCCACAGTGCCCCTCGCGCAAGCGAGGGCTCTTGCTCCCTCCCCCGCGCCCCGCGGGGGAGGGCTGGGGAGGGGGGCTTCTTTCTTCCTTACCTCGATCCTCGCAACACAAACCCCTTCACACAAGCAAAGGACTACTCCTCTTCTTCCAGTACTTCCTCTTCACCTTCAGCCTCCCCTGCCTCAACCCCTTCCCCCGCGACCCCCTCTTCAACTTCAACCTCCGGCAAGTAATACACCGGCGGCAACGCGACCACTCCCGTCTCCCACGGCTGCGTTCGCTCCACGCGCCACGAGGCAAACCGCCGCGTCAGGTGCAAAGTAATCGCCTGATAGACCATTTCCTCCCCCCGCGACAGCACATAGACAGGCCGAAAGACATCCACCCGGGCATGGTCCCCGCGCATCCAGACCCACCCGATGTGATACACCGGCAGCTCCCCCTCGAGCTCCGGCGTGATCGGAGCCGACCGAGGCCCGATCTGCTCAGCCACCGCGATGTACTGCTCCCGCGTCAATCCCCGAGGCAGGTTGATCGCAATCCACCCGCCCGCCTCATCATCCGAAGGCGGGTAGTTGTCCACCGCCCACCCGATGCTCTCCGCAAGCAGGTTCTGCACCGTGTGGCTCGCAAAGTCCGGCTTCTCCTCGAGCTGAGCCGCTGGCCCATCAGGGTTGCTGTCATAGATCACACTCGTACACCCAACCCCCCCAACCCCCACGCCCCCCACGAGCAACCCCAGACCCACGACCCCCACAACACCCAGCCTTCTATACAAGTCACTGACCATGCCATCCTCCCGTCTGCTCAACGCCCTTCCAAGACTCAACCAGCCCAAGAGGATAGTGCCCCCACCAAGACCCAATCGCCCCGCCTCCACTCTTCCTCTTCTTCTCTCCTCCTCTGCCTCCATTCCTGCTCCCCCTCCCGCTTCCTCTTCTTGCCCCCCTCCCGCGCCCCGCGGGAGGGGGTAGGGGGGAGGGTGCCTTTCTTGCTCCAGCTCCTCGCAACCACTTCGCGCTCTGAATCTGTCTTCCACCCTCCCCACCCCCCGCGCTCTAGCATCACTCCCATGCCCCCCATCCCCGCCACCCCCCGCCGCTTCATCCTCGGCATCACCGGTGCCTCCGGGGCTGCCTATGCCCTCCGCACACTCGAATGCCTCCTCGCTGCCAACTGCGAGGTCCACCTCGTCGTCTCCGACTATGGCCGCCGACTTCTCGCTGACGAAACAGGCATCCGACACCTCGACCTCCAAAGCCTCCTCCCCCACCTCTTCGCAAGCGACACCCCCAACACCCCCAATGCCCCCGCTCCCCCCCCACCCCCCGGCCTCCGCCCCCGGCCCGCCAACACCCCCCCCTGGTCGCTCGATGCCACCGCCCCCCGCTGCATCATCCACCCCAACAAAGATGTCGGTGCCATCATCGCCTCGGGCAGCTTCCTCCACCAAGGCATGGCCATCCTCCCCTGCAGCAGCACCACCCTCGGCTCCCTCGCCACCGGCTCCGGCTCCAACCTCCTCTGCCG
>JAJRZG010000063.1 GCA_024275365.1 Planctomycetota bacterium
AGGTCGATGGGGATGAAGACCTGTTGCTCCTTCTGGTATACCCAGTGGGATCGGAGAACCCCATCTCAGGAGCAACAGGCATGGAACGGAAGGCAGTCTACATCGGGATGGACTATCACAGGCAGAGTGTGCAGGTGTGCGTGCTCGACAAGGGCGGCCGGGTGCTGGTCAACCGGCGGTGTGGCAATAGCGTGCTCGAGATCGTCTCGGCGGTGCCCGAGGGCTGTCGGGTGGCAGCCGCCTCGATCGAGAGCTGCTGCGGCGCGTTTGATCTGGCCGAGGTGCTGCGGGACGAGGTCGGCTGGGCATTGACGGTGGCCCACCCCGGGATCGTCAGCCGCATGCGGCACAACCCCGACAAAACCGACTACTCCGACGCGCGGATGCTCGCCGAGCTATGCCGGGTCGGGTTCATCCCGCCGGTCGTGCGGCGGGAGTCGCCGGTCGTGCGGGGAGAGTTGCCGGTCGTGCGGGAAGAGCCGCCGGTCTCCAGATAACCAGAAACGCACATCTTTTCGCGTATCTCGAAGTGACGGTTCGGACAACCGTGCCACCTCTCTTGACCCACCCCCCACACCACTGGTACTCCAAGATCGCCCCGGAGGGGCGAACTACCCAAGGCACACCCACCCCCCCCCACTCAACCCCCACTCAACCCTCCCCCGGTAGGCTGTACAACATGCGAAAGTCTGCATCTGCACTGCTGCTGGGTTGCCTGACCACCCTCGCCCTCGCGTGGCTCGTGGCCGCGTTTATGCCTGTGCCCATGTACCCAAGGCGGATCTTTCGGGTCTGACTGGGCGAAAACAACCTCCCAGTCAGCAGCACCGAAGTCCACGCCATCGGCCTCCATGACATCTGGTAGAACACCGACAGTATCAATATCGGTGACAGTAGCAGTATGTCAAACGAGGAAGCCGTCGAGCAGATCAGGGCGCGCATCAAAGAAATGGAAGTCGAACGCCGAGGCAAGCCAAATGCCATGCGATACCGCTCGGGCTTGCCCGCCTGGGGCACATTCGTAAGCGGACCCGGCCCTGGTGAAACAAAGACCGGCTCCGACACCACCTTCGGCTTCCCCCTACCCTGCCTCTGGTACAGCGTGCGCGGCGAGGTCAAAACAACCCCCCAGAGCGTCACCCTCACGAACGAACACATCGTCGGCGGCCTGGTCATCGCTGGTGAACCCTCAGCCCGTGTGCGAAACTTCCACGCCCTGCCAATGCTCCCCATATGGCCCCGGCTGCTGGGCAATATCGTGTTCTGGTCGCTTGTGTGGTGGCTTGTCCCGACGGTACTCATCGCATGGCGACGGCAGCGGCGATCGCGGCGCGGGTTGTGCCAGGGCTGCGGGTATGACCTCGCAGGGATCGCTGTGGGAGAAGATGAACGAACGGTCTGCCCCGAGTGCGGGGCGGCGTGGAGGCTCGACAAGGAACCGGGCTCACAGAGCCCGGCTCTCGCAGAGACTCGCTCGGTTCCATAGACACCACCTGCAATACCGGAGGGGGGACTCGAACCCCCAAGCCCTTTCGGACAGTGGATTTTGAA
>JAJRZG010000064.1 GCA_024275365.1 Planctomycetota bacterium
CGGGATCAGGCTGTGTCTGTGATACTCGAAAATCCATGAACCCGAGCTTGCGCTCGGGGCTCGTAAAGGCACGCGATCTTTACACCCCATACACCGGCCGCAGCTTGCCCTCAAGATGCCGCATCAGCGGGTCGGCGCTCAGGGCTTTGCCGGTGATGCGCTCGCACAGCTCACCCGCTCGGTAGCGTTGCCCGTGCTCGTGGATGTGCGTCCGGAGCCAACTGAGCAATGCCCCAAACTCACCCTTGCTCATCTGGGATGACAGGTCCGGGATGTCCTCGTTGATCTTCTCCCAGAACTGGGCGGCATACAGATTGCCCAGCGTGTAGGTCGGGAAGTAGCCCAGAAGCCCGAAGCTCCAGTGGACATCCTGCAAACAGCCCCGGCGGTCGTCGGGTACCTTGACCCCGAGCATCTGCTCGAACCGCTCGTTCCATGCGCCCGGCAGGTCATTCACCGCGAGATCACCCCGCACCATCGCCCGTTCGATGCCGAACCGCAGCATGACATGCAGGTTGTAGGTCGCCTCGTCGGCCTCGACGCGGATGTAGCTCCGCTCAACGCTGTTGGTCGCGCGGTACAGATCCTCGACACCAAAGCGGTCGAGCCCCGAACCCATCATCTCTTGTGCGTGCGGCAATGCCCACTCCCAGAACTCCCGGCTGCGCCCGACGAAGTTCTCCCACATCCGCGACTGGCTCTCATGAATTCCCAGCGAGATCGAATCGCCCAGTGGCTCGCCGAAGTGATCGCCCTTGGGCAGCCCCTGTTCATAGAGCCCGTGCCCGCACTCGTGCATCGTGCCATAGAGCGCGTCGGTGAACTTCTCATCGCGGTAGCGGGTGGTGAGACGGGTATCGCCCGGCGCGATCCCGGAGCAGAACGGGTGCGTGGTGACATCGAGCCGACCGGCCTGCATATCAAACCCGAGCGCATTGATGACAAAGTTGCCAAAGGTGTTTTGTTTTGTCGCGTCGATCTTGCAGGTCAGCGGCTCTTTGCTCGGGGTGGTGCCGTTGTCGAGCAGGTCTTTGACCAACGCGCTGAGCCTCTCACCGAGCGGCGTAAACACCGCTTCGATCTCGCGAGCCCTGCCGCCTGGTTCGTAGTCATCGAGCAGCGCGTCGTAGAGCTCGCCCCCCTCGGGCACGCCATAGCACTCGGCTTTCTGCTTCGAGAGGTCGAGCATTTTCTCAAGCCACGGCTCGAACGCGGGGAAGTCATTGTTCTCGCGGGCCTCTTTCCATGCCTCCTGCGCTTGGCTGCCGACCTTTGCAAGCTCGGCAACGAGGGCAGTGGGGAGCTTGGTCTTTTTGTCGTAGGCACGCCGCATCTCGCGGATATTGCGGGCTGCGGGGCTCGTCGGGTCGGCTGTGATTGAGTCGTCACTCTCAGGCTGCGATCAGCTCACCTATGCGCGGTGCTGTTCGCATCTGGTGGACATGGCCAGCGAGAGCCGAGGATTGCTCGGCCCGGCTGGCAGCCCCAGCCGGTGGCATGTAGGTCTCCTGGTCCCAGCTCAATAAAGCATCAATCGCTCCGAATAGAGCGGACTCCCGGGACAGGGCTCTCAGTTCGTTATAGGCAGAGTTTGACATCAAGGTGCTCCTTCAGTGGTAATCAAGATCGTATGAGGCATAACAAGGAGGACGATTCCACGGCGGTCACTGAGAAAAATGAATATTCATAAACATGATCTGCATTGGGTAAACACACTCAGAGGAAAGCCCGATGAGAGTGATCCAAATGGTTGGTATGCCAGAAGATCATATCTTGAGGAGAAATCATGATTCAGAGAGAACAAGATATTTATATCCATTTTGCCGGTGGAACAAACCTTCGCGTACTCCACGCTGGCAAAGCCACAAGCCGGATCGATGATGTGATCACGGTCAGATACTTCGAGCCCGACAGCTTGCCTACCGAGCCCGCACCGACGATGACCGTATTCTTCCACGGTGCTGAAGAGTTCATGCAGCAGCCGGGCGAGTTGATCGAGTTCGAGAATGCTGAAGGCGAGATGCAGACGGGGATCAAGCTCATCGGTACCCCTGTGAGTGCCGAATCGAGAAAGTGCTTCCGCGTCAGCACGGTGCTGGCCGAGTACAAAGCCAAGCTCGGTAGCCTGGGCATGTGCAAGCTGGTCGATGTGTCTGCAACCGGTGTCGGATCTTTGACAGACGAACGCATGTCACTAGGCGACCCCTTGGATATCGAGGTGACTGTGCTCGGGAAGACCTGCAATGGTCGTGGTGTCATCCAGAGCGTCCAGGAAGTCCGGGCGGGGTACCGCTACGGCCTGCTTTGCTCAGGGTACAAGGGGGCTGGGGGTCTTCCCAAGGGCTTGCAGAAGCTCACCATGGATGCCCAGCGTACGCAACTCCGCCGGTTGTCCGGGGCGGCATAAACAGAGAGCAGAGAGAGTGTCTTTCGTTGCGGGATGCGCGGTCGGCTTGCCGACCGCGTGTTCTTTTTATCGGCACGCCCCGCGCAGGGCTTCGACCTGATCGGTCTTCTCCCAGGTGAAGAACTCAAGCCCCTTCTCACTTGCAGGCTTTCGCCCAAAGTGGCCGTGCCGTGCTGTCCTGAGATAGATCGGCTTGCGGAGCCCGAGGCTCTCCATGATGCCCCGTGGCGTGAGGCTGAATACCTCGCGGACACCGCGGGCAATCTTGCCCGGATCGATCCGCTCGGTTCCTGCGCAATCGATCCAGACGCTGGTCGGTTCTGCAACGCCGATCGCGTAGCTCAACTGCACCTCACAGACATCGGCAAGCTCTGCCGCCACGATATTTTTGGCAATATACCGAGCCATGTAGGCTGCGGAGCGATCGACCTTGGTCGGGTCTTTGCCGCTGAACGCCCCCCCGCCGTGGCGACCCCGACCGCCATAAGTATCAACGATGATCTTGCGTCCGGTCAGGCCGACATCTCCGTGAGGTCCCCCGATCTCGAACCGCCCGGTGGGGTTTACATGGACGGTGATGCCCGGGTTCCAGAGGTCCCCGAGGACGGGCTTGAAGATCTCGCTGATGACTTGCCGCTTGAGTTCATCCTGGCGGTCATTCCATGAGCTGTCGTGCTGGGTGCTCATGACGACGGTGTCCACCCGCACCGGCTTGAGCCCGTCGTACTCGATCGTGACCTGGCTCTTGGCATCGGGCCGCAAGCCGGGGATGATACCCTCGCGGCGGACATGGGCCTGCTGTTCGACAAGGCGATGGGAGAGTTGGATGGGCAACGGCATCAGCTCGGGCGTCTCGCGGCAGGCAAAGCCGAACATCATCCCTTGATCGCCAGCCCCGTCACGGTCCACGCCCAGAGCGATGTCTGCGGCCTGCTTGTCAAGCGTCACCATCACGGCACAGCTCTCGGCATCGAACCGCATGTGGGCATCGGTGTATCCGATATTGGCGATCGTGTTCCGGACCACCTCGGGGATATCGACATAGGTCTTCGTCGTGACCTCGCCAGCCACGACGACCAGCCCTGTCGAGACCATCGTCTCGCACGCCACTCGTGAGAAAGGATCATCCTTGAGCATGGCGTCGAGGATCGCGTCGGAGATTTGGTCAGCGACCTTGTCCGGGTGTCCCATCGAGACCGATTCAGAAGTAAAGAGATGCGTGCCTGCCATACCTGTCTCCATGCGGTTGAGCGTACCAGCGAGTCTAGGCGTTGTTTCCCAGAACAGTGGGGCGGTCGTCTTGACAGTGGGGTGGGTGTCTCGCCCGCCCGATCCCCCTCCGCTGTGCGGAGGGGGTGGCCAAGCGAAGCGATGGTCGGGGGAGGTGCAAATAGAACGAATACCCGCAAGACACCACTCGCTTTCAGTATCCTGGCTTTGTACTTGCTGAAATCGATCCACATTCCAGATACCCCAACGCCACCACAGCCCCGCGCGTACCCTCCACACATGGCGGCACGAGCCACATCATCCCGGTCCCCCCGTTCCACCAAGGCACACGGCTCGGAGAGCCGTGCCACCGCCGGCATGACATACGCCGCCGCCGGGATCGACCTCGAACGCTACGACGGGTTCATGGGCACCCTTGGCTCGATGCTCCGCCGCACTCACGGCCCCCGGGTCATCCCCAACCCCGGTGGGTTTGGAGGCCTCTTCCGCCTCGATTACAACGAAAGACTCTTTGCCCGAAACTACCGTGACCCCGTGCTCGTTGCCTGTTCGGACGGCGTGGGGACCAAAGTCAAGATTGCCCAGCAGCTCGGTATCCTCAACACCATCGGCATCGACCTGGTCGCGATGAATATCAACGACCTGATCGTCGAGGGGGCAGAGCCGCTCTTCTTTCTGGACTGTCTCAGCGTGCCCCATGTCGATGAGCAGCAGTGTTCGGCGATCATGCACGGCGTGGTCGAGGGGTGCCGACTCTCAGGCTGCGCCCTCTTGGGCGGTGAGACCGCCGAGATGGGCGATCTCTTCAAAGCGGGCGATTTCGACCTCACCGGCTTTGCCATCGGGGTCGTCGATCTGCACAAGGCCATGAGCCGAAGACACCCCGAGCCGGGCGATGTCGTCCTGGGGCTCGCCAGTTCCGGCATCCACTCCAACGGCTTCACTCTCGCAAGGAAGGTCATCAAGGATGCCAAACTCAAGCACGGGACTCGCTATGACGAGCTTGTTGCCCTAGAAACCGATGAAGTACAGACACTGGGCGAGGCGTTGCTCACGCCCACCCGCATCTACGCCGAGTCGATCGTCAGACTCGGGCGGGCCTATCGGGTGAAAAAAGTCATCACCGCCATGGCCCACATCACCGGTGGCGGGATCGTCGGGAACCTCAACCGGGTTCTCGGTGAGAGTGTTGATGCGGTGATCAAAGCCAAGAGTTGGCCCGTCCCGGGCATCTTCAGGCTGCTCCAAGAGCGGGGGGGGGTCGAAGAAGCCGAGATGCGCCGCGTCTTTAACATGGGTATCGGCTACTGCGTGGTGGTGCGTCCCGCCTTTGCTCGCGCAGTCGCATGCCGCCTCGAACACTCAGGCGAACGGGTCTACACCATCGGCAAGATCGTCAAGGGCAAAGGGCGTGTCATTGAGAAGTGATCGCCCACTCGGTGTGTGCCGTGGTCTGAGCCCGCTCCGGGTGAAGGCCACGCAGGTGCTCCATTGGCTGCGGCATTTTCTGTTCGGTCTCTCGTGGCCTTCACCTCGCTGCGCGATGCTCAGACCACGGCACCCTCAAAGATCACTACGCCGCCGCATCGAACTTCTCTTGCAGCCGCTTGCTGATCGCCTCTTCCAGTTCTGCGATAGACCCGATCGCCGTGACGCGGAGCCCAAAGTTCTCACCCACCTTGACCGCGATCCCCACACCGACTCGTTGGTTGTTGACAAGCAGGTCCAGCTCATCGTCTGCCAGTTTGGGAATCTCGATAATGGTGCCCGGCACTAGGCCAAGCACCTCGCGGAGGGTCATCACCCGTTCGCCCAGCTGGACGATCACCGGCACCTCAAAGTTCAGAATCGATTCAAGATTCGAGTCCATCACACTCTCCATCGGCCACCTTTGGGCGCAACATCAGGCCTATCCAAGAGCGCACCACCTGCGCCCACAGAGCCCCTCACCCGCGCGAGGGGTCGGTTTGGTCTCTGTCGAAACCAATCGCAATCGGAGTGCCACACAAAGAGAGATGAGGGTCGAACGCCGAGGCTGAAGCCGCGATGCATCGGACTGGGATGGTCAGGGAGCGTCCCCTACCCCTCGTACCGCCCCAGGATGAGCGTGACATTGTGCCCACCAAAGCCGAAGGTATTGTTCATGGCGTAGTGGACCTGACGCTCTCTGGCTGTCTGAGCCACAAGGTCGAGGTCGAACCCGTCGTCTGGGTTGTCGAGGTTGAGCGTGGGCGCGATGATGCCGTCATGAACCGCGTGGAGGCAGGCGATCATCTCGACTGCGCCCGAGGCCCCAAGGCAGTGCCCATGCACACTCTTTGTCGAACTCATCAGTAGTGTTCCGCCCGCCGAGCCACGCGCATGATCGCCGAACACACCGAGCACGGCCGCCACCTCGGCCTTGTCCCCGAGCGGTGTGGAGGTCCCGTGGGCATTGACATACCCGATCTGATCGGGGTTGAGCCCGGCATCATCGAGGGCCCATCGCATCGATCGTGACGCGCCCCGCCCCTCGGCATCGGGCGCGGTGATGTGCCCGGCATCGCCGGAGTTGCCAAAGCCCACAAGCTCGGCATGGATTGTTGCGCCGCGGGCCTTGGCGTGTGCCTCGGTTTCGAGCACGAACATCGCTGCGCCCTCAGAGAGCACAAAACCATCGCGGTCCTTGTCGAATGGTCGGCTGGCCTTCTCGGGCTCGTCGTTGCGTGTGCTTAGGGCCTTCATCGTCATAAAGGCACCCAGGCACAGGGGGGTCAGCGCCCCCTCGGCTCCACCAACGATCATCACATCGGCCGTGCCGCTGCGCATATACCGCATCGCGTCGCCAAAGGCGTGCCCGGCACTGGCGCACGCGGTGGCGTGCGCCGAGGCCGGGCCTGTCAGGCCGTAGCGGATCGAGATATTCCCGGTGACAGCATTCACCATCAGGCGGGGGACTGTAAAGGGGCTCAAGCGGTGGGGGCCTCGGTTGATGAGGATTCCGACTCCCTCTTCAATCGTCGAGATGCCTCCGATCCCAGAGCCGATGATCACGCCGCAGCGGTCGCTGTTTTCAGAGTCAAAGTCTACCCCCGAGTGCGCGACCGCCTCGGCAGCCGCTGCAAGCCCGAGCTGCGTGCAGCGGTCAAGGCGTTTGCATTCTCGTGGCTAGATGACTTTCGTGGGGTCCCAACCCTTGACCTGTCCGCCGATGGTCACCGTCCAGTGACCCTCATAGGCATCGAACCCTGCGCCTTCGAGCGTTGCGATCCCGCTTCGGCCTTGGCGCATCGCGTTCCATGTGTCGGCGGCATTGAGGCCGAGGTTTGTCACCGCGCCAACACCAGTGATGACAATTCGATCCATCGAGTCTTCACCTCTTTATCGGCAAGTGGTCCCCGCGCAGCAAACCACGCCAGAGCGTCAGGCCAACGCAGTATCCTGCGGAGCAAATCGATTCTCATACGCTCAGGCTTTCCCGATCGCCTGAGAGATGAACTCGATCGCCGCCCCGACGGTCTTGATCTGCTCGGCCTGCTCATCGGGGATCGAGGTGTCGAACTAGTCCTCAAACTCCATAACCAGCTCGACCGTGTCGAGACTGTCGGCGTTGAGATCATCCACGAAGTTTGTCGCTCGGTTGATCTTGGCCTTGTCGGCACCCATCTGCTCAGCGACAATCTCGATCACCTTTGACTCAATCTCTTGCTCGGTCACGCTAGGTCTCCGGTCTCACGCCGACTGAACTCCGAGCCTCTCCAGAAGCCAAGAGTCAGCGTGGGGCCGATTGTATACCCAAGTGCCCCGCGTGTGCCAACCCCAACCACACCATGATTCATTTTCACAGTGATATGCCGTACAAAGCCTTTACGAGATTCTGCCCGGCATGGTGCTGTTTCCTGCCTCCAACCCAGCCGAGTCACTTCTGCATCGGGTTGAGAAGCAGCGTGGTCGCCGGGTCGAGTCCCTGTGCTTCTCTCCCGGTATTTCCATCTATCCCACCAGTCTGGGCAGATTCAGCGCCAGAAATGTGGGTCATCGCTGCAGGATTGACCTCGGCAACAGGTGCCCTGAAAAACAGCAGGTACGACCAGACCGCTCCCGCATTGAAGGCTGTCCACAACGCTAGCCACGCCAGCGATTGACGCATGACCTTGGGCTGATCGACTAGGTGGAACGCCAACGGCTCGGTCCCCCGGGCGAGCAGGTCGCCAGTCTTGGTCATGATGACCCGCCCAACCGGGAGTGCGATGGCGACAACCCCGGCCTTGAGACGGTCCTTTGTCGATGGTTTCGGATCGGTGAGCTTCGGGTCGGTAAGCGTGTCTGGCGCATTGCTCTTGGGGGCATCAGGCTCAGCTTTGCTGGTGGGATGATCTTTTGGTGAAGCTGCGGGTTGGTTGGCCGCTGCGTCAGGCTTGCCTGGAGCGGGGGCAGGAGTCTCATCGACCGGCCCGCCTGTTGCGGGTTCGCCGACGGGCTCGGGATCATCTGTGCCGATCGCTGTCCTGTCAGGCGATTGTGGCGGCGAGTCCTGGGCGGCAGCCTTTTCTGCGGACGACTTCGCTTGATCGACAGCCGTCGATTCCTCTCCTGACTCGAGTGACTCGGCAACCGCCTGGAGAGATTCGGTTGCGGCATCCGGCTCAGAGGTTTCATCCGTTGCTGTCGGTTTGTCAGCAACGGCTTCTTCTTCACCCGACTCATCGAGCGCCGCAGAAACCGCCGCCTCGACCTGCTCGAGTTGCTCGATGACATCGCTGGGGCTCTCGTCGAACTTTGTGGTCGTTTCGGTGGCAGGGTTCTCCGAACCGAGATGCTCAGGCTCCCCATCAGGTGCTGTGGCCGCAGCTTCCTCGGAAACTCCCACCTGCGCAAAGTCGCCTTAAAGGTCGAACTCATCATCCGCACTCGACGAGAGCAACAAATCAGTCATCGCGCTGAGTGAATCGTCAAGCTGTTCGATATCGGCAGCAGGGTCCATCGGGGCATCCTCAGCAGCGAGCGGGGTGCCGCTGGTATCTGAGCCTACACCGTTCGAGTCGGCTTGGGGTTCGGTCTCTGGGTTGGATACCTGGTCGGCCATACAGACTCACTCCGCGCTCAAGACCCCGTACCATCATCGTCCACCTCTCCGCCTCGCTCAAGCCCCAGGGTACCGGAACAAGCCGCACAGACCGCCTGATTCGCACAATGCCGAGGCTCAAGCACACCCAGGGCCGTCCACTCGATACCCTTCCTCCGTGGCACACCACAGAGTCTATCTCCCAGACAGCATTCCACAAACAGGCTCGATCATCGAGATCACCGGCGATGAGGCCCACCACGCTGTTCGGGTCAAGCGGCTGGGGATTGATGCCCAGCTCGAACTGCTCACCGGGTGGGGCGTTCGAGCCTCAGGGACGATCCGTGAAATCGTCAAAGTGCCAACCAGGCATGGCAAGGCCGATTGGGTTGTGCGTCTGCTGATCGAGAGAGTCGTCAAAGAACCCCAGATCAGGCCGAGTCTTGCTGTGCACGCCAGCGTTCCCAAAGGCCCCCGGCTCGACGACATGATCGATCAGCTCAGCCAGGTGGGGGCGGCGTCATGGTCGCCTCTGGTGTGTGCTCGCACGGTGGTCACCCCTCGCACAGGCAAGATGCTCAAAGCCGAACGCACCGCTGCCGAGGCTGCCAAGCAGTGTGGTCGAGCCTGGACAATGACCATCGGCGAGCCAGTGTCATTTGCAGATGCTCTGGCCCGCACGCACCCCGGGTGCGTGCGGGATTCCCGCCTTGTGCTTGCCGATGCCTCAGGCGAGCCATTCGAGGCAGGACCATCCGACGACATCACGCTCCTCATCGGCCCAGAGGGCGGGTTCAGCGAAACCGAGATCGAGGCTGCCCGGGAGGCCGGCGCGAGTGTGTGCCGGTTTGGGCCGCTCGTGCTTCGCGTCGAGACCGCAGCGGTCGTGGGAGCCGGGGTCATCCTCGACCGTCAGCAGCGGCCCTCAGAGCCCTGAGTGCGTGTCTCTACGAGCCCCGAGCGCAAGCTCGGGATGACGAATGGTCGGTATTCACGCGTAAAACCAACCCTGTGCTCATACACAGGGCTCGTACAGACGCGTACAAGTTTTTCGTGATCCGCATGGCAGTGTCGGCAATTCACAAACCCGAGCTTGCGCTCGGGGCTCGTAAAGGCGACCACAAACTCTTCGCAAACCGCATCACAGAGCCGTGGCACACCAGATGAGGAGACAGCATGAGGCTCAAAACAAAGAACGCCCGGGCGTTTCCGCCCGGGCGTTTGAGGGTTTGTATCTTCTCACGGCTACGCCGGGATCAGAGTCTTGGAAACTTCTTTAGCAACCGGCAGCCCAGAGGCCGAGGAAGCAGAGGAAGTCCTGGGTGTTGATCTGGCCGTCATCGTTGCAGTCAGCGGCGAGGTCGCCAGCGGCCCACGCGCCGAGGTAGGCGAGGAAGTCCTGGGTGTTGACCTGGCCGTCACCGTTGAAGTCGGCGTAGCAGCCGGTACCGCCGCGTTGGCCCCAGAACTGCATCATGGCACCGAGCACGCTCGGGCAGATGCTGGTGAACGAGTAGGTGAAGCACTCGCTGGAGGTGTGGCTGAGGTCCACAACAACCTCGTCGAACTGGTTGACACCCTGGCTACCGACCATGTCGGGAGCGCCGCCGGCATCGCCTGTGCCCCACAGCATGGGCTGGGCAAGGGTCGACATAATGAACGCACCCGAGGTGGTGACTTCCTGGGCGTAGATGATGACATACGAGCCAGCACCGTCGGTCGGGAGCGGCCATGAGCCGGTGGTCAGATCGACATTGGTGTAGTAGTAGCCACCGGGGTTGCAGGTGAGCGTACCAAAGTCGAGCAGCCAGCCGCTGTAATCGAAGGTGTCAGCGTCACAGGGTTCTGATTCCTGTGTGAAGATGGCGACAACGCATGTTTCGGAGCTTGCACCGCTGCAGGTGAAGTACCACGCGAAGTCGACGCTGTGGGAACCGGCACCGATATCGGTATCAGAAACGACGACCATATCGTTGGTGACGAACAGGTTGGCAAAGCCGGTACCAAAGAACCACCGGCTGGAGCCGAGGCCGCACCCGCCCATGTCATCCATAAAGCGGTCGCTGTCGGCATCGCCGAAGCAGTAGAAGATACGCACGCCGTCGGCGCGGGTATTTCCGCCGTTGTAGGGCATCCAGTCGCCCTGGAAGACGACCTTGCCATCCTTCATCGCGACTTTGGCGATCTGGATGGGCTCGAGCTGAGCGGCCGGGCCGATCTGCTGCAGGGTCTGGTCCTGAGACTGCCCGACAGCGATGGAAGCAACACCAGCGCAGAGGCCGGCATACACACACAAGTTCTTAGCCTTCATGAAAAACTCCTTCTTCGGTGAAAGGAAAACCAAACGCAGTTTCTCCCCAACACTCGGGGACATACCTTCTCGACCGGCGCTTGACAACCACGCCGGACATACTCGAAACTCAAAGGGACGATCTCTCTTCCCCGCTGACCTCCAACGGCCTGTCAAATACACTCAGCTCACACCGAGTTTATCTGAACTACCGCCAACGCCCTCCCGCAGGACTGAACGCTCCTTCTCCCCAATACGAGAGCCGCAGATCATGCTGCCCGACCCGATGCCAGAGAACCTGACACTCATTGGCCGAACGAAAAGACCGATATGACTCTCACTCTCCATCCAACAGCCATCGGCAACGAATGCCACCGACACTTGCGCAATATACACACCTGACGGCCAGACGCAATACCTCTGTGCGGATTTTTCCAACTTTCCCGCATAATCCTCCCAAGTTGACCCTCTGGAGTGGCAAAATGGGATATTTAGACCGTCTGGGTGCTCCTGTGTCATCCTGAGGGAAGATCAGGCATCGATCAACCTGGTCAAACGCTATTGGGTATTGTTGGAGGTTTCCCAAGCCTCATCGTCTCCAGAAAGAGCTCGAACACAGGCCCCGCATCGTGAGGGCCAGGGAGGCCTCGGGGTGAAACTGCACGCTCCACACGGGCCGATCGACCAGCCGAAACCCCGCAACGGTTTCGTCATTAAGGTGAATGTGCGTGACCTCTCCACCCACAGCCTCCAGGCTCGCCCGATCGACAGCAAACCCGTGGTTTTGGCTGGTGATTTCTACTCTTTCAAGAAGCGTATTCAGCACCGGCTGATTGGCCCCCCGGTGCCCGAATGGGAGCTTGTAGGTCTTCGCACCCATCGCGAGGGCCAGGAGCTGATGCCCGAGGCAGATCCCGAAGATCGGGATTGCCAGATCGCCCTTCACCAGGTCTCGCAAGGTTGCAATTGTCACCTCAACTGCTGACGGGTCACCGGGGCCGTTGGAGACACAGAGCCCATCAAACTCACCTCGTTCATACATCCCCTTGATGGTCGATGCCGGTGTGTCGTGAGGGATGACCGAGACCACACACCCCCGCTCAGTCAGGTTTCGCAGGATGTTCCGTTTGGCACCGCAATCAAGTGCCAGGACCCGTAGCCCGGGGCCTGGAAAAGCCCCGCCCCTGTTAGCCGGGGATGCAGAATCTTCTGGCAGGGGGGTGGGCTTTCCAGCCTGCAAGCCCCATGACCATTCACCCAGGGGTTTGTCCCAGTTTTGCTGCTCCAAACACCCAACCTCTGGCACCAGATTCTGTCCCGCCATGCTCGGTGCCATGCGTGCCCGTTCGACCAGTTCTGCGTTGGGCAGATCGGCCCGATCGGTGAGGACCCCGCTCATCGCTCCGCCTGCCCGGAGGACTCGCGTCAGAGCCCGTGTATCGATCCCCTCGATCCCGAGCACCCCCGCCTCGCGCAGATAGGCCGAGAGGTCTTGAACCGCCCGAAAGTTCGAGTGTCGGCGGGCGAGCTCGCGCACGACAAACCCCGTGACCTGCACGCCGTCTGACTCGACATCCACCGAGTTCACCCCGGTATTGCCGATCAGGGGGAAGGTCTGTACCAATATTTGTCCGCGATACGAGGGGTCGGTCAGCGACTCCTGATAGCCGGTCATCGCGGTGTTGAAAACAACCTCGGCTTCGACGACCAGCCCCCGGCCCGCAGCCCCAAAGCCCCGCCCCCGGAAGACACTCCCATCAGCAAGCACGAGCCGACATTCTGCTCCTGGAACCGCGTTTGACGATGGTGTTTGGTTCGACATCCATAGAGTGTACGCGTGCCCCAGTCACTCTTTGAGCCCGACCGCCCGCCGCGCTCGATCGTCGGGCTCACCCTCGTCCGAGTCGCGGTCGAGCGAGGGATCGAACGCGCGGGCACCCTGCGAGACTGGAACGCCCTCACCTACCTCGCCCGCGAGACTCCCGAACCCGCAGACCATCCCATCGAGCCCGGCGAGCTCGTCACCGTCCCCCTGGGCAATCGTGACACCCCCACCCGAGGCTTCATCCTCGAAGCCGGCGGCCCGGAACTCGCTGAGGGCATCCCCCCAGACACCCTCAAGCCCATCCTCAGCCGGACGGGTACGCGCATCCCTCAGTCCCTCGTCGAGCTTGGGAGCTGGCTTGCGGAGTATTACTGCTGCCCCCTCGGCATGGCGATGGCGACGATGGTTCCCGCGGCTGTCAAAGCCGGGACGGGGAGCCGGACAGTCGTCCACCTCGACCGGGCCGATCCAATCCCCGATCTGACTGACCTGACGCACAGGGTCCGGCTCGCGTGGGAGGCGATCTGCGAACTCGAACAACAAACCTTCCCGCTGCCTGCACGCGACCTGGCCGACGCGATCGGGTGCAAGACCCGCCGCGAGATTAATCGGATCACCGACCTCGGTGGTTTGCTGCCGGTCCGGATACAGGTCGTCAAGGCCCGTACAGATTCGCTCCTTCTTGACACCCCCAGTGGGGCGGGTGTCTCGCCCGCCCTGCTGCCCCCAACACTCACCCCGGCTCAAGCCCACATCGTTGAGGGGATCACCTCTGTTCTTGGCTCCTTCTCGACCCACCTTCTCTATGGCATCACAAGCTCTGGCAAGACCGAGGTCTACCTCCGCCTCCTTGAACGGGTGCTGGCTGCGGGGCAGACCGCGATCGTGCTGGTGCCGGAAATCTCACTCACCCCCCAGACAAGTGCCCGCTTTGCAGCCCGCTTTGCTGATGCGGGTGTCGCGGTGTTGCACTCGGGGCTGACCGCTGCCCAGCGTCATCGCGAGTGGAAACGGGCAGCCACAGGCGAGGCAAGGGTCATCGTCGGGGCTCGCTCTGCGGTCTTTGCCCCTGTCGAACGCCTCGGCCTCATCGTTGTTGATGAAGAGCACGACACCTCGTATAAGCAGGACCAGCTCCCCCGGTATAACGCGCGTGATGCTGCGATTGTGCGGGCGCAGATCGAGGGCTGCCCGGTGCTGCTGGGATCGGCGACCCCCTCGCTTGAATCGTGGGCCAACGCGACCGGCTCGCCGCCTCTCAAGCGCCCCCGCTCGACCCTCTGGAGATTGCCCGAACGAGTCGGTGGTGCGATGCTGCCCCGGGTCGAGGTCGTTGATATGGTCGTGCTTGCGCGCCCAGCATCGGGCTCGTCCAAGCCGCCCCGCCCTGACAAACGCCCGAACCTCAGCCCCCGCCTCCGTGCTGCCCTCCGCAACACCCTGAGCCGGGGTGAGCAGGCCCTCATTCTGCTCAATCGCAGGGGGTATTCCCACTTTCTCTGCTGCGCGAGCAAGCCTTGCGGCTGGTCTCTCGACTGCGACCACTGCGATGCCCGGTTGGTCCTTCACACCGGGCATCAGTTGCCCCGGGGGGCGGTTGTCCGCTGCCACCACTGCCTTGCGGAGCAGGTCATCCCTCACCGCTGCCCTGCCTGTTCGGGGGCTCTGCTGCAGCTCGGCGCTGGCACGCAACGGGTGGAAGAAGAACTCACCCGGGACTTTGCGATCGAGCGGGTCGGTGCGGAGTGTGCGCTTCTTGAAGGGGAAACGCTCGCGCGTGTTGATGCCGACACCATGCGGACCGGGCAGGACTACTTCGAGACGCTCTCACGGTTTGGCTCGGGTGCGCTCCGGGTGCTTCTGGGGACGCAGATGATCGCCAAGGGACACGACTTTCCCAATGTCTCGCTTGTTGGGGTGTTGTGCGCCGATGCGGCCCTGAACATGCCCGATTTTCGGGCTTCGGAGCGGACCTTTCAGCTTGTGAGTCAGGTTGCGGGTCGTGCGGGGCGGGGCACCAAGCCGGGGCAGGTGATTGTGCAGGCGTTTGAGCCCGAGGCCCAGGCTGTCCGGCTCGCTGCGAAACACGACTACGAGAAGTTTGCTGCTGGCGAACTCGATGCCCGGCGCGGCGCGGGGCTCCCCCCGGCAGGGCGGATGGCCCGGATTGTCTGCCGAGATCGGGACTTTGAGAAAGCCCGGGGTGCTGCTGAGTCTCTCGCCGAGACGCTCGGGGAGGCAGCGACCGAGAGCCGGGTCAGGGTGCTTGGCCCATCGCCCTGTGCGATCGCTCGGATCGCGACTTTTTACCGGTTCGAGGTGCTGGTCATTGCGCCGACTGCGAGGATGATTCAGGACTGCCTCGGAGCCCTGCGAAAGCGGGGGCAGCTCAAGAGCGATGCCCGGACTGCGGTGGATGTCGATCCGGTTGCGCTGATGTAAACCGTGCATCGAGCCGAACAGAGCCCTGAGCGCAAGCGTCGGGTTTTCTGGGGCAGTTGCGTATGTTGGAAGCTAACCCGTCGCTTGCGCTCGGGGCTCTGTTGTTGGACTATTCTGTGAGTCATGCTCGTCCACCTCAACGGCTCCATCCTCCCGGCTGCCGATGCTCGCGTCAGCGTCTTTGACCGTGGGTTTCTCTTTGGTGACGGCATCTACGAGGGGATTCGCGCGTTTTCGGGGTGGGTCCGCAACCTCGACGACCACATCGCCCGCATGCAGCAGGGGCTCGACGAGGCGGGTATCGGCTGGGACGCGTCTCACCTGCGAGACCTCTGCCCACAGTTGCTCAAAGCAAACGGGTTGCGTGATGCCTTCCTCTATTGGCAGATCACCCGTGGCACGCCCAAGCCCGGCCAACCGGTGCGGGCTCGTCTTGCTGAGCCCGATATTGAACCGACTGTCTTTGGGTATTGTCTGCCGCAGCCGGGCGTGGATGCGCTCTGCGAGCCGACCACATGCACCGCAGCGACCGTCCCTGACCTCCGCTGGCACAAGGGGCATGTTAAATCCACAGCACTCCTTGCCAATGTCATGACCGCGATGTCGGTGACCGAGGCAGGCGGTGAGGAGGCGGTCATGCTGCGGGATGGGTGGGTCTCCGAGTCGTGCTCGACGAATATTTTTGTTGTGGTGCGCACGCCGACGGGGGAAGTCGAGCTGCGGACACCCCCGGTGGATGATGTGTCGATTTTGCCGGGCGTGACGCGGAAGATCATTCTGGAGGTGTGCCCGGAGGCTCGGGTGTGTCCTGTCTCAGCGGAGGAACTCGTTGCGGCTGAGGAGGTGTTTCTGACCGGGACACTGACGACGGTTAAGAGCGTGATTCGCCTGGATGGGCGCACGCTCGGGGCGGGTGTGTCCGGCCCGATCGCCCGGGGGGTCCTCGACCGGTATACCGCCTATCTCCGTGAACAGATCGCAGCACACGGTTCCTGATTGTGTGGTCCAACACGATGGCCTTCGAGCGAGCCGGCCCCTGTGGGGCCGGGGTTGCCTGGGAGACATGTTGTCTGCACTCGCAGGAAAGACAGAAAGGCATCGGCCCCACAGGGGCCGGCTCGCTCGGGTCTGTCAATCGCAGGGTATCCTGAGGTGATGATCGACTTCACGGGGAAATGCGTGACCGTCATGGGGCTCGGCCGGTTTGGCGGCGGTCTGGGTGTGACGCGGTGGCTCGTTGCCCAAGGTGCCCGGGTGCTCGTAACCGACCTCCAGCCTGCTGGCAAACTCACCGATTTGATTGAGAGTTTGAGCGACTTGCTTGCAGAGGGGCTCGTGACCCTTCGCCTGGGCGAACACCGCGAGGCGGACTTCGCCAACTGCGACCTGCTCATTGCCAACCCGGCGGTGCCGAGGCCTTGGGAGAATGCGTACCTGTGTGCTGCCCGCGAGGCTGGGGTCGAGATCAGAACCGAGATCGGGCTGCTCGTCTCAAGCCTCCCGAGCCGCCAGCAGGTCATCGGCGTGACCGGGAGCGCGGGCAAGAGCACCACTGCTGCCATGATCGCCCATGTACTCGGGGCGTGCGGACAATCTGTGCATCTTGGAGGCAATATCGGGGGGTCGCTGCTTGGCACACTCGACGCGATCACGCCCGAGGATTGGGTTGTGCTCGAACTTTCGAGCGCGATGCTGCACTGGCTCGGGGACTGGTCGCCGGGGGTGGCGGTGGTGACCAACTGCACGACGAACCACCTCGATTGGCACGGCTCGAGTGAGCACTACGAGCAGAGCAAACGGCGAATCCTTGCCTCACAGAAGGAGGGCGACCGTGCGATTCTCGGGCCGACACTTGGCGGGTGGGCAACCAGTCCCGGGGTGCAGCGGGTGGTGCTGCCCGAGGGCGCAGGTGTGGAAGGGATCGCGGTGCCGGGGTCGCACAATGCGCTCAATGCAGCGATGGCGTGTGCGGTTGTTGAGGTGCTTTGGGAGCATGGCGGGCGTGACGCCCGCCCCACTGTGTTGGAAGTGGTGCGCACATTTGGGGGGCTGCCGCACCGGCTGTGTCTGCTTGGCGAGTGTGGGGGCATCCGGTATTACGACGACTCGAAATCCACGACACCCGAGGCCACGCTCCTCGCGTTGAAGTCGTTTGAGGAGCGCGGCGAGTTGGGGCGTGTCCACCTGATCGCGGGCGGCTCGGACAAGGGCAGCGACCTCACGCCGATTGCGTCGCGGGCCGAGCAGCTTGCTGGCTTCTACTGCATCGGTACCACTGGGCATGGGCTGGCGAGTGCAGCAGGAAAGCACGGATAGGATTGCACAACACTTGGCCGTGCGATGCACGAGATTTCGCAGTGCGCGCGCGGGGGTTACATCGTGCTGCTCAGCCCGGGGTGCGCGTCGTGGGACCAGTTCGAGAACTATGAGCAGCGGGGGCGGGTATTCGCGGCGTTGGCGGGGTTTGGAGATGAGCCGTGCGATATGTAAGTCCACGGGTGCCATGCTTTCGCACCAGCGGGAGCATGACGATGACGGTCAGATCATGGCTACGCTGGCGCGAAGCCATGGCACCCGTCGTGACTTCCCTGCTGCTCGCTGGCCTGACATTTGCGACCGGGTGCAGCAGCCCATCTTCAGCGCCCAGCCTCCGCGCATCCGAACCGGTGCTCATTGAGATGCTGCCGGGGGTTCAGGTTGATCTCGATCGTGGCATGGTCGAGTTTGACGCGGTGGTGGCGGTGGATTGTCACGATCCTGAGACACCGGATGTCTATCTGGAGGTGGTGTGCTGCACCCCAGACACCCGCGAGCATGAGGCGTTGGTGGTGTCGAGCACTCTGCCCTCATCTGTGCATGCAGCCCTGCTCGCGGTGGGAGGCTCGCCCGGTACGCCCGGGACATGGCGACAGGAGGGAATGGCGGTCGTTCCTGTGCCACCGACGGGTGAGAGGGTGCGTGTGACTTTCCTCATCGCTGGCGCAGATGGCACACCACGAACGCATGACCCGGCCGAGTGGATCATCCAGAAGGACACCGGGCGCACGCTGCGGGAGACGCTGCCTGGCACTGGGTGGGTCTTTGCTGGCTCGCGGCTGCGAGAGTTTCGCGGGCGTGAGGTGTATGACGCAGATGGCACAGGGCAGCTGATCGGGTTGCATACCTTTGGGAGTGAGGCGATCGCCTGGCTTCGGCTTGAGAGCCCAGAGGCGGGGATCGATGAGCCTCAGTGGATGGCCAATGCTGCCCGGGTGCCCCCGATCGGGACACCGGTTACGGTGCGGCTCGAAGTTGTGCCGGCGGAGTGAGCGTGTGAGGTGAGGAAGAGAGGGAGCCCCCTCCCCAGCCCTCCCCCGCGGGGCGCGGGGGAGGGAGCCTGTGTACCATCCACGCATATGGAAAGCCTCGGCCCCTTAGAACTGCTCCGTGCTGGCGGGTGGGTGATGTACCCGCTTGTTGCGTTCAGCCTTCTCTCGATCACGCTCTGCTTTGAGCGGGCACTTTTTTGGCTCCGTCACCGCGAGCGGACAACCCTTCGGCTCATCGAGCGGGTCGTCCGCTCGGCCCGCGCGGGCGATTGGTCGGCAGCCGCAGCGAGAGCCGAGGTTGACAAAACCGTCCTCGGGCGGTTCGCGCTGACGATGATCCGGATCGACGAGCCCGGGTGGAAGGACAAGCCGGAGATTACGGAGGCCGATGTCGCGCAGGCGGTCGAATCGGTCAGGACCGCGACCGAGCGGTTTGCCGCGACCCTCAGCGCGATCATCACCGCAGCCCCGATGCTTGGCATCCTCGGCACCGTGACGGGCATCATCCGCAGCTTCCGCCTGCTCGGGGGTGAGGGGCCGATCACCGACCCGGTCTCGGTGGCAGGGGGGATTGCCGAGGCGTTGGTGACGACCGCCTTTGGGCTGATTATCGCGCTGGTGACGCTCTTCCCGTACACGATCTATCGTGCAAAGGCGGACCGCGGCCTGGCGAGGCTCGAGGCGTTCGGGTGGAGTCTGATCTCGATAGCCGAACGAGAGCAGGGCGATGGGGAGTGACGCGGTTTCCACTCTTCGTCGCGGTTTTCATTCGGCTTGACGAGCCTTGAGCGCGTTTACGAGCCCTGGGCGCGAGCACAGGTTTGGGGTAGTCGGTGACGATCGACCTGACACCAACCCGAGCTTGCGCTCGGGGCTCGTAGAGACAGTTACCGGGCGGTCTCTTCCTGTTCAAGCAGCTCCCAGATCTCTTCGGCTGATTCCGCCGAGTAAATCTTCTCGCGGAAGTCTTCCATCGTCATCAGGCGGCTCACGCGGGCGAGCGCCTGGATGTGGTCGCTCGTTCTGTCTGGTGGGCTTGCCAGCAGCACCACGAGGTTAACCGGTTCGCTGTCGATCGCCTCAAAGTCGAGCGGCTGGGCGGGCTTGCCGATTGCCATGGCGAGGGATTTCATGCCCGGGCACTTGCCGTGGGGGATGGCGAGTCCGTGCCCGATACCCGTCGTGCGGGTTTGTTCGCGAGTCCAGACGGCCTCTTTGAGCGAGTCGGCATCCTCGACCCGACCGGCGGCGACCAGCACATCGATCAGTTCGTTGATCACCCCCCGCTTGTCCGACGATTCGAGCGGGGCTTTGACGCAATCGCAACTGAGGATCTCGAGTAGGTTCATCTGCAACACCCCAACTGAAGCCGACCCGGCTCGGACGGGACCTCTGACAGCAACCTTGCACACGAATGCAAGGCGACGGCAGGGAGTGTATGCCTGGGGTTTCGGGCTGTCGGCCCATGCATCGGCCCATGCGGAGATCAGCCGCCGGGGCTTCTCAGCACCACGGCGTAGCCCCCGTCCTGATACTCACTCGCCGGCCTGCCCGGCCCCCCCGCAGGAAGCCGCGGGTGCTAGCTTTCAAGGATGAGCCCCAACGCCCGCCCCGCCCATTCGGCGATCGCCCGGTTTTCGTCGAACTCCAGGCTGCAAGTCGAATAGAGCAGCCGGCCGCCGGGGGCGAGCAGTGAGACCCCGAGCCCCACGATCTCCCGCTGCTGATCAGCCAGACGGGCGACCTGACGAGGGGAGCACCGGTGGCGAGCCTCGATGCGCCGTGCGAGCACGCCCGAGTTGGAGCAGGGCACATCGGCCACGACAAGATCGCATCGGCCCCGGAGTTCTTCGACCGCCTGCTCAGGTCGGCAGACACGGAGACGGCCGTTGGCGGTCTGGGCGAGTTGCCGGAGGTCTTCGAGCCGAGGGGCGTTGACCTCGCACGCGATGATTTGGGCTTCGGGATATTGTGCCAAAAGCTGGCGAGTTTTGGTGCCTCGGCCAGCGCAGAGATCGACAACCACCTCGGCAGGGGCATCACCGAGGGCCATGACAGCAGCCGAGGCGGTCGGGTCCTGCACCCAGAGTTGCGGGGCATCGGCGAGCAGACCGACCAGCTCGCTGCGGAGCCCGGTGAAGACACGATGAACGGGCGAATCGTGCGGCTCAAGCGTGGGGAGATCGTCTGCCAGCGCGGGGATGCCCAGCGGGGCATAGATGATCGTCGGGGCGGAGGCGATCGTGTGGCGGGCGATATGGAGGGCATCATCCGGCCCGAACTCATCGGCCCACTGGCGGATCTGCCAGAGGGGGATGCCCGTCGCAACAGCCACCCGGCGGAGTTCATCCGGCGGGAGTAGCTCGCTGCTGAGCACCAGCGCCCGCCCATCGGCCAAGGGCAACTCGTCGCGGGCGTTGGTCCAGGTCTCCCGTTTGGTCTGCGCCTCATCCTGGCTGCGGGGGACGGTGCTGTTGATCTTGCGGAGCACCGCGTTGACCAGCCCCCCAGCCCGGGGGTTGACAGCCCGCTTGGACCATTCGACAGCCTCATCGATCGCCGAGTGCGGCGGGATGCGGTCAAAGAAGAGGAGCTGCGCCCCGCCCCCGAGCAACGCCCCGAGGACACCCGGCTCGAGGTCGTTCCACCGCTGGCGGAGGTGGAGCCCGGCGAGAAAGCTGATCGTGAGCCACCGCCGGATGGCCGCGTCATAGATGGCGTGGCCGAGGGCGGTATCTCGTTCGGGGGCGCGGCCGGTGTCGAGCGGGTCGAGCCCCAGGTCCGGGTAGCGGGCGGCCTCGGCGGCGAGGCGGTCGTGCGCTGCCGATCGGCCGGGGTTGCATCGGGAGCCGGGCATAGGGCGGTAGCGTGTCGGTTGGGGTCTTGGTGGTGGCACGGCGGAGTGTATGGAAGGATGAAGGCGGAAGGAGAGTGGCGTGCAAGGGGAAGGAGTCTGCCTCCACGGTGACCGGAGAGGGCTGCGGGGCGGCTGTGGAGGGTTGCATGTCGGGCGTGGAGAGGTCCGCAACCACCGTGGAGGGATCCACACCAACTGTGGAGGGGTGCACGAGGGCCATGGAGGGGTGCACGAGGGCCGTGGAGCGACCAACAACGCTCTTTGTTCAGCAAATGGCTGGAAAATCCGGACAATTCGCCCCCCAGGATCGGCGCTGAGAGCCCGACGGGGAACCCGCCTCCTCTGCCCCATGCCGGCTGTCCGCCCCCTTCTGCCCCGGCCACGGTTGACATCCTGCCCCGCGACGGGTTGAGTCCCGCTCGTATGCCCCAGGTCGAGAAACCCAAATCTCTGGAAGGTCCGCACGCACCGCCGCTGCCGGGGGTGCTCTTTACCGCCTTTGAGCCCAGCGGCGATGAGCACGCGGCGGCCGTGATCGCCGAACTCAAGCGGCGCGAGCCCCACCTGCCGATCTACGCCTGGGGGGGGCCGGCCATGGAAGCCGCCGGGGCGGTCGTCATCGAGCGCACCGGCGAGGATGCGGTGATGGGGGTGCCGGGGATCGAGAAGATCCGAGAGCACAAACGCATCAACAGCCGGATTCGCGCGTGGATACGGGACAAGCCGGGGATCACACTCCTCATCCCCGTCGATTCGCCCGCGGCCAACTTCCCCATCTGCAAGATCGCCAGAGGCCGGGGGCTCGGCATCATGCACCTCGTCGCCCCGCAGGTCTGGGCGTGGGGGGGGTGGCGGATCCGCAAACTCCGCCGACTGACCGATGGGCTGCTCTGCCTGCTCCCCTTCGAGGAGCCATGGTTCCGAGAGCGAGGGCTTGAGGCAAAGTTTGTCGGGCACCCGCTCTTTGATGAAGCCGTGCCGCGCGAAAAACTTACCCGCGAGGCTTCTGCGTATCCCGCGGGCACGCCCCGGATCGCGCTCTTCCCCGGCTCACGACCCGGCGAGATCTCCCGGAACTGGCCGATGCTGCTCGATGCCTACCGCGCTCTGGTGCGGGTACACCCCGAGACCGTCGGCGTGGTCGCGGCCACGACACCCGCGGTTGGCGATCGGTTGCGCGCTCTTGCCGGGCATGAGGGCGGCTGGCCTGCAACTCTCACCTGCGCGGTCGGTGCGACGGATGCGGTCATCCACTGGTCAGAGCTCGCGATGGTCGTGAGCGGAACGGTCACGCTGCAGATCGCCCGCCAACAACGCCCGATGGTGATCGTCTATAAAGCAAGCCCGCTGGTCTACACGCTCTTTGCCCGGTGGGTGCTCTCGACGGAGTTCCTGACGCTGCCCAACCTGGTGGCCGGGCGTGAGGTTGTGCCCGAGTTTGTCCCCCACTTTGGCAGCCACGAGCCGATCGTGGCAGAAGCCCTGAAGATTCTCGATTCACCCGAGCGGGCCTCGCGGCAACGGGGCGAGCTGGGGCGGATCGTCGAGCAGTTTGCCGGGCACCACGCCGGGAAAGAAGCGGCGGAGGCGATCCTCGAACGGCTGGGGCTGAACGCCGTGGTCTGAACGGGGGGGAAAGGTCGGGCGACTGGCTCTCTTGCTCTTTTTTACCGCTGAGCGGTAAAAATCTCTTCAAGCTGGCCGCACACTCACAAGCCCGACCGTACACACCGCGTTCCCGATCCGATCGGCGACCTTGAGCGACTCGGTCCGGAGGTCCGAGACCGGCAACGCCCGATCAAGGCACTTGTGCATGAACGCCAGCAGATCATGCTCGGCAATCTCGCGCGTTGCGTTAAACATCACGACCGCCAGTGCCGCCTGCTCGATGCTGTCGCTTCGGGCGAGCTTGCGGATGTCGGCCATGCAGCCGGTGAACTGCGAGGCGTATCCGCGGTTTGGGCCAGCCACCCCATCGACATAGGTGAACTGCCCGATCGTCTTGACCTCGATCCAGAGTGCCTCGTCGGGAGGGACCGCCCCGGCTGGAGGAGTCACCATCGCCGGGGCGACTTCGGCAAAGAGCGTCCCCTCAGCCCGACGGACCTCCTTGCCCCGCTGCACACTGTCAGCGATCGCCGTTGTCCCGTCCTCAGCGACGACCAGATCACATCGCAGCCGCTCACTCTCTTTGGGGAGCACCTCGGGCTGCCCCGGGTAGGGAGTCTCGGGGAAGACGGCAAACCCGGCCTCGCGTAACCCCCGGGCCAGGAGGGGGTGGAGGGCGACTTCATCGAGGGCATCGAGGCCGTGGACTGCCTGCTCGGCAACAAAATCCCGCTCAGCGGCGGCAAGCCCGGAGGCCAAAGCTTGTGCGATCGCATCGAGTTGCCAGGGCATAGCCGGTATGCTACCGCCCTCGGCCAGAGGGCCACGGTTGCAAAACCCGACGGAAGTGGTCATCCTGTACCGACAGCATCGCTGCCGGGTGGTGGGTTGCTTGTGACACCGCTGCCCGGCTCACTCTTTCGGCCTCGGAGTATTCAGTCCATGGAACACCTCAACAGCTTTATCGAGACCCTCAACGGGATTCTCTTCTCCAACTTCACGGTCTACGCCCTGCTGGCGACCGGAGTGGTCTTCACCATATGGTCGGTCTTCGGACAGGCCCGGGCGCTGACCCACGGCTTTGCGGTCATCCGAGGCAAGTACGACGACAAAAATGATCCCGGAGCGATCAACCACTTCCAGGCCCTCTCGGCCGCCCTCTCGGCAACCGTCGGGCTCGGCAATATCGGGGGCGTCGCGCTCGCCGTCGCACTCGGGGGGCCGGGGGCGATCCTCTGGATGTGGGTCATCGGAATCGTCGGCATGGCCCTGAAAATGACCGAGGTCACACAGGCGATGCTCTATCGCAACACCGACGACCCCGACAACCCCCATGGCGGCC
>JAJRZG010000065.1 GCA_024275365.1 Planctomycetota bacterium
GTACCAGCCGCTGGCGTGGAGGCGGTCGAGCTCGCTGGTATTGATGAGTAGCCAGCCGATGCCTTGCTCGCGGAGTTGGTCGATCCATGCTGTGGGGTCGCCCGGGTATTCTCGCATGAGTTGGCCGAGGGGGGAGGTGTCATAGGTCGTGTGATAGACGACACCCGGCCCGAAGTAGAGGGGTGTCGAGTCGCCGACGAGGAGGACGAGCCCCTGTTCGAGTGAGCGGGTATTGCACCAGCCGGTGGCCGTTTGGGCGGGGGTGTCGGCGTGGCGGTCGGTGAAGAAGTCGGGAAAGACAGCGAGGGCTGCACCGGGGCTGCCGGCGCGTTGTGAGGTGTAGGTTATCAGGAGGAAGGCACTCTGGGTTGCGACCGCAAGCCCAGCAAGAAGAGCGACCGCAGCATGCGCATCGGGTCGGGTTTGTGCCTGTGCGTGCAGCCGAGCGAGGGCAAGCCCCACAAGCACCGCTGCGATCGGGAGCATCGGCAACAGAAACCGCGACTGGAGGTGGGTGAGCGAGAGCCACACGAGGAGTTGGGCGAACAGACCGAGTGTAAGGAGGATCGTGATCGAGCGTGCCTTGCGCCATCGCGTGAGCAGTACGCCTGCTGCAATCACGACCATCGGCAGCAGCACACCCCACTGCGGGTTGGCAAGCCCCCGGAACCGGACGACTGCCGGGTCGTCGGGCGAGGCGGCGGGGCTTGTCCAGACGAGTGTGCGGAGGCGGTCGGCGAGGGAGCCATCGAAGGTGTGGGCAGCCGAATACCGGGCGAGCTGGTCGGCTGACCAGTGGGCGTTGCCGAAAAGGTCGGCAGCAAAGGGGAAAACGGGGTTGCCGCTGTGGAGGAGGTTGCGGATGAGCCAGGGGGAGAGTGTGAGGAGGCCGACGAGCGTGCCGGCTGCGATCGTCGGCACGAGTGCCTTCAGCGAGCATGGGCGTGCAGCAATGAGCAAGAGCCCCGCGGGAAGACCGACGAAGAACAGGGCGGTGGGTTTGAAGCTGCAGGCGACACCGACGAGCAGACCGACGAGGGCACCGCGCGCGATGGGTGAGAGTCGTTCTTGTGCGCACACCAGGAGTACGCCGGCGAGCATCGCGTTCACACCAGCTTCGTTGTAGGCGAGCGAGCCGGTGACGACGGCCCAGGGGGTCGCGAGCATGAGGCAGCCGGTGATGGCCCCGGCCCATCGGGCGGTGGTGGTGTGTGTGCCGGCGTTGAGAGCGAATCGTTGGGCGGCGCGGGCGGCGAGCCAGGCGGCAGCAAGTGTGAGCCCGGCGTGGAGCCCTTGGCAGGCGAGCAGCCGCCAGCCGTCGGAGCCGAGGAGGCCGCGGTCGGCGGGGGCGAGGGTCATTGCGCCCATGTGGGTGAAGGCGGCCTCGATATATCCGGGCAGGTAGGAGTAGACATTGTGCTCGACCGGCACGATGCGGCCGAGGGCGAGCCACTCTTGCGGGAGTTGGAGGTGGTAGCTCAGGGCGTCGAAGCCGCCGAACTCGGACGCCCAGAGCCAGCCGGGGGGCATCGCTGCAGCAACGAGAAGCACCGCGATGGCGGGGGTTGCGAGGAGCCAGAGGAGTGAGGGAGGGGCGAGATTTTTTGGCGTGCGTGCGCGCAGGGCGATGCTCGCCTGGGTAAGCGCGAGCCCGACGCCGATCAGGACGACCCCGATCGCTGTGACAGGATTGAGCAAGCCGACAATACCCAGCAGATGGCTGAGGCTGAACAGGCAGGCCAGGCCCACCGCAAATTGAAGGGGGATCGCGTCGGCAGCGTGGGGAGATTCCGTGGTTGCATCACTCGGGGGCTGGAAAGCCCCCGCCCCTGTTGTGTCGGTGGGGGTGTTGGTGGGGGTGTTGGGGTGTGTCCGCCACAGCCTTGTCATCGGCCACCCGAGCCCGAAGGCGGCGACCAGATAGACCGCTGCCGGCCACGACGCCCCGGCCTTGAGCAGGAGCGCCCCGATTGCCAGCCCCGGTCCGGCCGATGAGCCGAGCAGGCTGACGACCAGGAGGCTGAGCACGAGAACAAGGGCAAGCAAGGCCAGTCGGGCGCGGCAGGTGTCA
>JAJRZG010000066.1 GCA_024275365.1 Planctomycetota bacterium
GGGCTCGGCCGATGATGCCGAGGCTCTGACCAAGGCCAAACTCTGCGCGACGATCCAGCTCACACTCCCCGGCATCCCGTTCATCTACTACGGCGAGGAGATCGGGATGACCGGGGCCAAGCCCGATCCTGACCTCCGCACGCCGATGCAGTGGACGGCTGATGCGGCGGCTGCCGGCTTTACAACCGGCACGCCTTGGCGCGAGCCCCATGCTGACACAACAACAACGAATATGCGCGCGCAGACGGGCAACCCCGCGTCGTTGCTTTCGACTTATCGCCGTCTCATTCAGCTTCGCCAGGCGCACCCCGAACTCTGGCGAGGCTCTGCCGAGGTGCTCGAAGCGAGTGACCCGGCGGTGCTTGCCTACATGCTCGAATCGCCGAGTGAGCGGCTGGTGGTTCTTACGAACTGCTCGGACGCTGCGGTGGTCGGCGTGCGACTCAGCCGCCGCGAGACGGAAGGTGGAGAAGACCGAGAGCCGTTGCCCTGGGCCTCGCTGCCCGCATGGGGGAGTGCGGTCATCACGACGCCTCGGTAGGGTTGGGTACTTCGGCTCTCCGGGGCGATTCTTCTTTTGGGTAACTCATTTTTCTACAGGGTTCCTCCACTCTCTACGATTGGCCTTTGTACGGCTCCTGCATATCCGTTGATGAAAAAGAGAACTCACAGGCCATTCGGCATGGAAGAATCGTCCCGGAGGGACGAACGACCCAAGGCAGAGAGCGAACTAACAAAGCAGGGATCGCAGGATCCCGCCTTGCAATGTATCCCCATTCCTGTACACTCGTGCGTGGTGGTGGATCAAACGATCATTCTGGCGGTTATGGCAGCGGGTCTTGGACTTGCTCCGTCTGCTGCGCTCGCGCAAAACAGCGAAAAAGCCAGACCTGGAGGCAATCTCCCCATTATCACCGAGGTGCTCTACGCGGTGCCCAAAGGCGAGGCGGGCGACGCCTCCCAGGACGGCTCGAGGCACGCGACCGGCGATGAGTTTGTCGAAATCCACAACCCCAGCGACACGCCCATTCGGCTCGCCGGCTGGACGATCACCGATCGCAACGCCCCTGATGCCGGGCAGTTTCTCTTTGTCTTCCCCGAGTTTCGGCTCGGGCCGGGTGAGACTCTCGTCCTCTTCAACGGCCTCGACCAGACCATCCCCGGCCCCGTGGGCACCGCCGAGCAACCACCAGCCAAACCAAACGACAAGTTCAACAACGCCTGGGTCTTTACCGCGGGCAACACCTCCTCCGGCGTCGGCTTTGCCAACAGCGGCGACTGGGTCTGCCTCCGCACCGCACAGGGCGAGGTGGTCTCGTGTGTGATCTGGGGCAGCCCCGACGAGAAGCCGCCCGTCACGGACGATCGGCTCATCACGCTCCCCAAAACCTCACGGGCCAGCACCCAGCGGACGCTCGCCGGCCTTGATGGTTCCTTCGAGGCCCACCCGACGGTCGCGGGTCTACGATACAGCCCCGGCACCCCGCCGCCCCCGGCTGCGGGTCGGCAACTGGTCGTCGAGTCGGACCGATAGCGGCTGCTGCGAGAACCTTTCCCCCCGTGGCGTGCCTCAAAAACAAGAAGGAACCGCCCGATGGGATGGATCGCCAAAGACTCTGCACACGCCACGATCGAACGCCGGGATGCGCCCTACCTGACTGAGGCGCTGACCGCGGAGATCCGGGACAAGTACATGCCGCGCTATGAGCAGGCAGCCGGGGCTCTGCTGCCCGCGTTGCATCTGGTGCAGCACGAGTACGGCTGGATTCCCCATCAGGCGATGGTCGAGATCGCCCAGTTGCTCGATATCCAACCCTCGCAGGTCATCGACACGGCCAGCTTCTACGAGGAATATTGGCTCAAGCCCAAGGGCAAACATGTCGTGGCGGTCTGTCGGTCGATCGCGTGCGAGTTTTGTGGACAGCCGGAGATCACCGATGCGGTGCGCACCGCGCTGGGTATTGATGTCGGCGAAACAACCGACGATGGCGAGTTTACCTTTATCGAGCTCGAGTGCATCGGCTCGTGTGGCACCGCCCCGGCGATGCTGATCGATCACACGCTGCACGAGAATGTCCGCCCCGAGCAGATTCCGGGGCTGTTGGATGAAGCCAAGGCCCACGCGGCGCACTAGGCGATACCGGGCATAGCCATGACCACCGAGAAGCCGAAATCCCTGATGCGAAACCTCGGCGAGTTCTTTGGGCATATCGCCAAGGGTGTCAAGGCGGACTCGACTGCGCCGACTGTCCAGAAGCAGGAGGTCCGGCGGGAGGTCGAGGA
>JAJRZG010000067.1 GCA_024275365.1 Planctomycetota bacterium
CTTTCGCCGATCCCGAATATGCCCGATACCAAGTTCGCCCGAATCGACGGCCGGTGGAAGCAGGTCATCGACATGCAGTCGTTGCTCGCCGACAACCCGATGGCGGGGGCCGCCCTGGAAATGATGCAGTCGATGATCCCGGCGATGGCCTCCTCCTTTGAGGAGCTTGCAGCAAGCGTCGAAGCGGGTGATCTGGACAGCAACGCTGCCGTTGCCGAGGCGTTCAAGGCCAAACTCATGGCCATCATGCAGCAGCAGATGCCCGGCGGCGGCTGAGTGCTGTTTGACAACGCCGTGGGGCGGGCGTCTCGCCCGCCCGATCCCCCTCCGCCCTGCGGAGGGGGTGCCGAGCGTCAGCGAGGCGGGGGAGGTGCGAGCCGCACACATACCCGCGCGAGCCGATCTCTTCTGCACCCTGGCTGCTGCCTGCTGCACTTTTTGACGAAACCTGATCTTTGTGCGCCCCCGCACCTCCCCCGGCCGCTGACGCGGCCACCCCCTCCTCAAAGAGGAGGGGGAACAGACGGGCGGGCGAGACGCCCGCCCCACTGACCATGCAACCGCCCACCCCACGGCCCATACGACTGCCCGCCCCACGGCCCACGGCTGCCCGGCTGCGCACTCCCCACCACCCACAACCTACCATTCGGCCATGCCAACCAACACCACCAAAGACCCCGGCCCCACTCTCCCGGCCGTCGAGATGCACATCCACAAACCCAACGACCCCACCATCGGGATCGTCGTCGAGAACCGGCTCTGCACCAAGGGAGGAAACAAGGCAGCCGGGTTTGTCCGCCACATCGTCCTCGACATCAGCAAAACGAACATCGCCGGGCGGTTCCGGGTAGGGCAGGCGTTCGGGGTGATCCCCCCGGGTGAAGATGCCAAAGGCAAGCCGCACAAGGTCAGGCTCTACTCCATCGCCAGCCCCACCGGCGGCGAGGACGGCACCGGCACCCTGCTCGCCACCACCGTCAAGCGCATGATCGACGAGCACTGGGACGACCACTCCCTCTTCCTCGGGGTGGCCTCCAACTGGCTCTGTGATCTCCAGGTCGGCGACGAAGTCCCCATCACAGGCCCCGCGGGCAAACGCTTCCTGCTCCCCGCTGCACCCAACGAGCACGACTACGCCTTCTTTGCCACCGGCACCGGCATCGCCCCCTTCCGAGGCATGGTGCAGGAACTCCTCGCTGGGGGTGTGACCTCGCAGATCGTGCTGGTGCTTGGGTCGCCCTACGCGACCGACCTGCTCTATCACGAGGAGATGACCGCCCTGGCTGAGCAGCACGACAACTTTACCTATCTCACCGCCCTGAGCAGGGAGCCCCAACCCGATGGCAGCACGCGGCTGTATGTGCAGGACCGCATCGAAACCCACGCCGAGCTCTTCGAGCAGGTGCTGGGAGGTGAACGCGGGCTGGTGTATGCCTGTGGGCTCGCAGGCATGGAGCTCGGTGTCATCCAGGGGCTTTACCGGACATTGACCCCCGAGGCCTTCGCCCGGTATGTCATTCCTGAGCCCGAGATCGCGGGCGATCCTGAGTCCTGGAACCGCAAGATGATCCCCCGTCGGCTCTCCCCCACCCGGCGGATGTTCCTTGAGGTGTATTAGGCTTGCTGCTGCTACCCCAGTGGGGCGGGCATCTCGCCCGTCCGGATGGTCTGGAAACTGAAAGGCTTTGGCGGGAGGGAACACCCACCCCACTCTGGCGGGCGAGATGCCCGCCCCACTGTGAAGGCGCATAAAGGCTCATCAAGAGAGCGTCCAGAGGGTCCGAGCGTGCGTATGGTTGACCGCTGAGGGGGCAGGTGGTAGCTTTCCCGCTCTGCGGGCACTGCCGCTCGCACGAAGAGGCCGGAACAGACCGGCCAGGTTTGTCGCAGGCGGGCCGGATGCCTGCCCCACTGGGTCGCCGGAAGTTCACCGGTTAATCGCCGGTCGCAGAAGGGTGTTGGCTTTGGCCGAACGGATCAACAGCATTGTGTCGCTCTTCCTGGCAACCGTGACTCTCACGATCTGCCTCCTCGCACCGCAGGCCCGGGCTCAGAGCTTCGACCCCTTGCCGCCATCGGATCAGACCTCCTACTCGGCTGAGGAACAGCAACAGATCGCGGCCTTCGTGCTCAAGCGCGTAGCGTTGATCGGTGGCGACGATACCGAAGCCCGTGAAACCGCTCGCAGTGAGCTCCTCGCACCATTGCGTCGGGCAGGTGTCTCGGTCGCCTTCCGCCGTGCGGTGCGGTCAGCGGGGATCGACGAGCTCTCCTCACTGACCGACAGCAGCGACGAGCACATCGCCATCAACGCACTCTTTGTCCTTGCCGAGATTGCCGATGATGCCTCCCGCCTGGTCGTCCAGAGGCACACTGCTGATGAGTCGCAGGCGGTCCGTTATGCCGCCATCGGTGCGCTGAAAAGAACATTCTCTGTCGTGAACACCTTCTCCCCCGCGATCGACCCGGGGCGCGTCTCAGAAATGGTCGCCCACCTCAACACCCTGCTCACAGACGAAACCGACGCAACGGTCGCCGATGCGATCACGCTGGCGCTACTCCAGGCCTCGCAGATTCTACGCGATGGCTTTGAGACACCCGCGATGCAGGCGATCATCGGTGTCGCCTCACGGGTCGGCCCAAGGCTGCGCGCCGCTGAAGATAGCGACCGACCGCTCGCACTTATCTCGTGCGTCCGCGTCGCTGAGGCACTGACTGGCACGCTCCAATCACCCGGCGCAGTCAAGCCCGAGATCGCGCGAGCGGCTGCCGGGTTTGGTGGCGAGATGCTGGGGCACCTCGCCTTCCTTGCCAACGACGGCTCCCTCCCCGAGGACAGACGCTGGGAGCTCGACCTGGCCCGCCTCAGCGAGCGGTGCGTGGTCTTTGCACGCTCCAAGCTCGGGGGCAACCTGAGTGAGCCCGGACTCGCCACTATGCTCGAGCGCGGCGAGAACAGCAAGTTCTTCCAAGAGACCCAGCAAGAGGTGCTTTCACTCAGCGGCGATCCGACCAACCTCCCCACCGAAGTGATGCAGCGGATCAAAGACACTCTGGAAGACCAATAACACCGTCTCGTTGCACACAGGGGACCAGGACGACAACCACACCCAAACGCAAGATGCCCCGCAAGGGGGTATTGTGTCAGCATGACCCGCCTGCTGCTCCCATTCATCCTCTTTGTCGCCATTCTCGGGGCGATCATCCTCTCCGACAAACCCCTCCCCCGCGCCGACCTCTCCATCAGCAACGGCAATGATGTCACCACGCTCGACCTCCAACGGATGAGCTGGATGCACGACCTCCGCATCGCCCGTGTCCTCTTCGAGGGGCTTGTCGCCAACGATGTCTTCGATCCCGACTACGCCATCATCCCCGCGGTCGCCGAGCGGTGGGAGGTTTCGGACGATGGGCGGGAGTACCGGTTCTTCCTCCGCAAAGACGCCAAATGGTCCAACGGCGAGCCGGTCACAGCGGACGACTTTATCTTCTCGTGGAGGCGGGCAATCCTGCCCGACACGGCTGCCGACTATTACACCTTCTTTGAATATATTGACTGGGTTGCCGAGTTCTTCGCGTGGCGCACCGAGGCTCTCGAAGCCTTTGCCCAACGGGCTGTCGATATGGACGCACGCGAACGGGCAACACAAGCCCGCGACCTCTGGGCAGAAACCGAGGCCAGATTCGCCGAGATGGTCGATATCGAGGCGGTCAACGACCACGAGCTGACAATCCGGCTGCGCCGCCCCATCCCCTTCTTTCTTGATCTGTGCGCCTTTCCGACTTTCTATCCCGTCTACCCGCCGCTCGTCTCGCAGTATGACCGGGTCGATCCGGCAACCGGGCGGGTGATCGCCGAGGGCGGATGGACAAAGCCGCCACAGATCGTGAGCAACGGCCCCTACGAGGTCAAAGTCTGGCGGTTCAAACGCGATATGCGCCTGGAGATCAACCCCCACTACTGGAACCGTGATGTTCTCAATGTGCGCACGATCGACATCCCCTCGATCGCCGACCCTTCAGCCCAGGTGCTCGCCTATCAAACCGGGGCGATCGACTATGTTGCGAATGTCACCGCGCCGTATCGCCGCGAGATGGTCGCGCAGAAAATGGCGTTCTACCGGGACCACTGGGACGAGTACCAAAGACTGCTGGCCGAGGGGTGGGACTCCTTCCAGATCGACCGGCTGCTGCCCGCCGATCCCCGCAAAGCCGTCCATATCACCCCCGCTTTTGGGACATACTTCTGGAACTTCAACTGCCAGCCGACACTCCCCGACGGGCGACCAAACCCGCTCGCCGATGCCCGCGTGCGTCGGGCGCTGGCGCTGATGATCGACAAACGCCTGATTGCGGAAGAGGTGCGCGGCCTTGGCGAACCTGTCGCGCGGACGCTCATCCCCCCGGGTTCGATCGCTGGATACACCTCGCCCGAGGGGTTGCCCTGCCTGAGCGATTGCGAAACCCCCGCCGAGCGCGAGGCGCTGATCGCCCGTGCCCGGGCGTTGCTTGCAGAAGCCGGGTGGAGCGACCCTTCAACGATGCCGACGATCGAACTCGAGTTTAACAAAGACTCGGGGCACGATCTGGTCGCCCAATCGATCGCCAAGAACTGGCAGGAAACACTGGGCATCCCCGTTCGGCTTGCACAGAAGGAACTCTCCGTCTTCCGAGACGACCTCAAAAAACACAACTACATGACAAGCCGGGCCGGGTGGTTTGGTGACTACCCAGACCCGCTCACCTTCCTCGAGATCAACCGCACCGGCGATGGCAACAACGACCGGGCCTTCAGCAATACAACATTCGATGCCCTCCTCGATGCCGCCTACACCGAGCCCGACCCCACAGTCAGGGCCGCCGGGCTCGCCGAGGCGGAACGCATGATTATGGAAGATGAACTCCCCATGACCCCGATCTTTCATTACGCCAATGTCTTTATGTTTGATGCCGACAGACTCAGCGGCCCAAACCCCCACCCCCGCACCATCGAGAACCTCTTTCTCTTCGATGTCCTCGGCGATGGCATCGGAACCGACAAAGTAAGAATGATGCCCAAGCAGCCACGAGGGGAGCGAAACTAAACATGCTCGCCCTCATCTTCAAACGCCTGATCCAGATGCCCATCATCGTCGGCGTGATCTACACGCTCACGCTGGTGCTCGCCTGGGCTGTGCCCGGTAACCCGCTCGAAAACCCCGAGGGCCGACGCCCCCCCGAGGCTGTGATGGCTGCGATGAAAGCCCAATATAACCTCGACAGCTTTCCGAAGTTTTATTTTTCTTATCTTGACAGCGCAACAGGCCTCAAGTGGGTCCGCCAATCCCTCAACGGCGAAGCGGCCAGGCAAACCGAAGCTGCACACGATGCCGGCCTCCCTCCCCGCCCACGCCCCATCTTCGACCTCGGCCCCTCGCTCAAACACCGCGACCAACGGGTGATGGACATTCTCGCAGCCGCCCTCCCTGTCTCCGTCACGCTCGGGTTTGCCGCCATCATCATCGCCGTCACGATCGGCGTCACTGCTGGCGTGGTCGGTGCAGTACGACCAAACTCTCTTGCCGATATCGCCACGCTCGTCGTCGCCCTCGTCGGCATCAGCCTCCCC
>JAJRZG010000068.1 GCA_024275365.1 Planctomycetota bacterium
CACAGATGAACACAGATGAACACAGATAAAGACAGGAAGATACATGGTGACAGGGCTCTCCGAGCCGTGCGGATCAAACACTGCATCCAACTCACGGCTCGGAGAGCCGTGCCACCAATTGGTCTTTATCTGTGTTCATCTGTGGTAAAACAGCCTTTGTTCTTTGCCTTGACTCCGTGAAATGCCGTGCCCTCCGTGGTACATGCCGAGTACCCTTGCCACTATGGCCCTGATCTACTGCGGCATCGACGAAGCGGGCTACGGCCCCATGCTCGGCCCCCTCTGCGTGGGGTTCAGCGCATTTCGTATTGAGCACTGGGACCCCGATACCGGTGCTCCGGATTTGTGGCAGGTGCTTGAGGGAGCCGTCTGTCGCAAGGGGCGCGATGCTCGGGGCCGGGTCGCGGTTGCTGACTCGAAAAAGCTCAAGCTCTCGAACCAGTCCAAGACCCGCCACCCACTGACGCATTTGGAGCGTGGCGTGCTGGCGTTCGGCGGGTTGGTGGAGTCTGTCGTGACTTGTGTGCCACGGCTCTGTGAGCCGTGTGAGATGTCCGACAGCACCAACCCCGCAGCAGAACACGCCCGACACGGCCGTGGCACACAAGGTCGGAGTTTCGAGACCGACCTGGCCCTCTTTGCCACCCTCGGCACTCACCTCGAACCCCACCCTTGGTATGCCGGCGATCCCGTTCCGCTCCCTGTGGCCGGATCAACAGCACAGCACGCTATAGCCCGCAATAGGCTCGCCCTGACATGCGAGGTTGCCGGTGTCGAGCCGCTCGCCCTGGCCTGCATCGCGGTCGGTGAGACCGAGTTCAACGAGGTCATCCGCACCGGTGGCAGCAAGGCCCACCTGACCACCCGGTGCTTTGCAAAGTACCTCCGCCGGGTCGTCGAGCGGTGGGGGGGCTCGGGTGACGAGGTCCGCATCGTCTGCGACCGTCACGGTGGCAGGACCAGCTATTCACCCATGATCGAGGCGGCCGTGCGCGGACTCGGCTTCGAGGTCGAAACCCTCGAAGAAACCGACCGATGCAGCCGGTACGCGATCCGTGGGACCGGCTTCCAGCCGGTGCGTGATGTTGTGGATGGAGCGGCAGGTGAAAGAGAACCGGGGCAAACTGGCGAGGAGGGGAGCCCATTTCGCGGTGATGACAGCGGCGGTGAGTCTCAAGACGGTACTGAAAAGCGCACCGGCTGGAAGCCGGTCCCACACATCCACATCCAGTTCCGCCCCAAGGCCGAGGAGGCCCACCTGCCCGTTGCCCTGGCTTCGATGACTGCCAAACTCGTCCGCGAGCTGACGATGGGACGGTTTAACCGCTACTGGTGCAGCCGGATGCCCGAGCTCAAGCCGACCGCCGGCTATGTGCAGGACGCCCGCCGATGGCTCGTTGATGTCGAGGGTGTGCTCTGTGACGATGAACGCGAGGCGATGGTAAGGAGGGCATGAAATGGCTGCGAGCGAGAATCAATTTATTCCGGTTGATGTCGGCGGAGTTGACCTGAGGATAGATGTGAAGGCAACTCATAAGGCATACGAGGATCTCACAGAGGAATGTACATGTCCGCAGTGCCGAAACTTCATGGCCCAGATACAAGAAGCCATTTCTCCTGCACTGGTAACTGAACTCATGCTTGTTGGAATCAATCCATATAAACCAACTGAAATCCTGCATATCTGCCCTGTCCAGACGGGTCACAGCTACGGCGTGAACTACCACTTTGTTGGCGTGTGGAGTGAGTCAGCGCAACTGAAGCTGGAGCCGAGCCAAGGGCAAATGCAGCGCGTGCCAATCCAAGTAGCGGGAATCGGGGGTCATGTCTATGAGAACGAGATGCCCGCACCGGATGTATTCGCCCGGCCATATATGAATCTAGAGCTAAACCTTACAGCTCAATGGGTCATCGATGACCCCGAACCCAAATAAGCGACATTGTATCTGGCCATGAGTGTTACAAGTCGTATTCACCTCTGATTCAAACGACAGGACGGCTTGATGGAGATAGTGCGACTCTTGAATACCGCAGCCTGCATCGCCTCTCGTGCTGCGGGCGATGTCGAGCCCAATCCCATGGTCGGCTGCGTTCTCGTGCGCGATGGCGTCACCCTCGGCCTCGGCCACCACCGACGCTATGGCGACCTCCACGCCGAACGCGAAGCCCTTGCCAACTGTCGCCGCCGGGGCAACGACCCGCGTGGCTCGACCGCCTTCGTCACCCTCGAACCCTGCTGCCACCACGGCAAGCAGCCGCCATGCACCGAGGCGCTCATCGGGGCGGGGGTCGAACGGGTCGTCTACGCCCGCCCCGACCCCCACGCTGCCAGCGGCGGCGGGGCCGAGGTGCTGCAACAGGCGGGTATTCCTTGCGAACTCTGCGCAGATAACCCGCTGGCGACGCACATCTCCGACCCGTTCGTTAAGCGCGTGACCACCGGCCTGCCCTGGGTGATCGCCAAGTGGGCCCAGACGGCTGGCGGCAGCCTGACCACGCCGGAGGGGGAGAGCCCGTGGATCACCAACGCCCTCTCACTCACACGGGTCCATCGGCTGCGCGCGCGCGTCGATGCGATCGTCACCGGCATCGGGACGGTGCTTGCTGATGACCCGTTGTTGACGGCGCGCGGTGTGCGCCGGGTTCGGCGGGTGGCAAGGCGGGTGGTGGTCGAGGGGCGGGTAAAGCTCCCGACAGAGTGCAAACTTGCTCAGAGTGCAATGGATGGCGGGGTTGTTGTGGTGCGGCCCGCTGATGTTGCAGGGCACGCACCTGAAAAGAGCCCTGAGCGTCAGCGACGGGTTGATGCGGGCGCATGTGCTCATCGTGCGGATGACCCGGCGCTGACGCTTGGGGCTCTTCCGGGTGTTGAGCAGTTGTGCGTTCCGGGTTCGGGTGGCCGTGTCGATCTTGTGGCCATGCTCCGCCAACTGGTCGAACGCTACGACACGACCACCGTCATGCTCGAGTGCGGCCCGATGCTGCTGGAGGCGTTCTTCGAGGCGGGGCTTGTCGATGAGGTGTTTGTGTATGTCGCGCCCGATGTTGACAAACAGCCACACCGTGACGGCCTGAGAGGCGAACCAGCCGGGTGGGTGGGGTCGTTGCCGTTGGTGCGCACAAAGCCGCTTGGTGATGATGTGGAATACTGGTTCCGGAGGCTGTATAACAGGCCGCATAACAGGCCGCAGGTGTAATACGCATCCCGGGTGATACTCGTGCGTCGCAGCGGGAAGGCCGGATCAACAGAGCCCCGAGCGCAAGCGACGGGTTGGCGGGTGCTGGCACATGCCGACCCACCGAAACCGGTCGCTCGCGCTCGCGGCTCTGTTCGACGCATGACCGAACGCGGAGATGACTGGAGAAACGGCTCTCCCTTTCATCTCCCCGTTGACGCACGAGTTTCAAGCGGGATTTGTATTGCTCGCCCCCCGATCCGAGGCTTCGCAAGCTCAGCCCCGGCGTCCTGGCACGAACCACCAGTTTGAGGCGCGTGGGTGTGTGTGTGCTACCCCCGCTTCCAGAACGCGAGTTCCTGCTGCACCGTTGCGGTGATACGGCGGTCTTCAGCAGCCACAGCGACCTTCGTGCCCGGTGCAGTGTGCGAGTGTTTCACCAGCGCAAAGCAGATCGGGACCAAGCCGAGCATGGGGCTGATGGTGGAACTGGTGACCTGGCCGATGGATTTTTCGGCAGCCCCATCGACAAAGACCTCATCGCCACTGAGGGGTTGGGGGAGGTCTGGTTTGCTTTCATCCTCGAACCGCAGCCCAACGAGGAGGGGCTTGGAATGGCCACGGGACTCCATCCGGGCGATGATCTCCTGCCCGAGGTAGCACCCCTTCGTGAAACTCACGCGATCGTGCAGCACGCCCGTTTCGTGCGGCAGGGTGTTGGTCCCAAAGTCGAGGTAATAGAGCGGCGTGCCAGCCTCGATACGGGCGATGTTGCACGCGTGCCAACCGATCGGTCGCGGGGTTGTGTGTTCGGAGGTCTCCGGAGTGGCGGCGTGTTCACCGAGCAGTGCTGCGTAGATCTCGACTGTTGCGCTGGCGTTGCATGTCAGCTCCAGCCCGATCTCGCCGAGCCAGTCGTGCCGTTCGATCAATACCATGTGCCCGGCAATCGTCACCTGGCAGGCGTTCCCCTCGCCGAGCGTTTCTATCTCTGTCCCGGCGTTATGCAGCGCAACCCGCGAGAGCTGGGCGATCGCAGCCGGGCCATGCAGACCCAGCCGATGGAGGCGTTCGCTCTCATCGGTGAACGAGACATCCTCAGAAAACACATAGCTTTCGAGAGCCTCGAGTGTGCGCGCGACCGCGTGGATATCGAGATCAAGCCGGATCGTTTTCTCCAAGGCAGTTACCCGCAGGTCGGCATCGATCCGCCCCTTGCGGTTGAGCCAGAAACTCCGGCGGCTCTCCCATGGTGCGAGGGCCTTGAGTTCCTGTGTGAGCATCCGGTTGAGAAACTCGACGCGATCGTCACCGGCGATTCCGATCGTTCCCCGTTGGGGTTGATCGATGAGCACGCACCCCTTGCGGATGGCGGCATATTCGAGTTCGATCGGGTCGAACACCTCGACGACCTCGGCAAACCGCGAGGGGTCGGCGGGATCGGGGTAAGGCATGAGGGTGCCGCCACGGTCGAGGTGCTGTTGGAGAAGAGGGCTGGTGAGCGTCATGGCGGAGTGTATGGGCGGCCCCCTACGCTCTTCCCTGTGGAGAGATTTCGATTTCACACGCTGCACATATTTGCAGAAAGGACGACCACCATGGCAAAGCGCACGACAACGAAGACCCCGGGCAGAAAAAAGGCCAGCAAGAAGAAGGCCGCTCGTAAAAACACCCGCTCGGCCTCGACAAAGGGGCTCAATCTCGACTTGCTCACCCGGCTCTGCGAGGTGCCCGGCGTGCCCGGGCGGGAAGAGCGCGTGCGGGCGCTCATCGAGGGTGAGATCGAGGGACTGTTCGACTCGGTCGAGACCGACGCGATGGGCTCGCTCATCTGCACCCGCAATGCCAGGGGCCGGGGCAAAAACCCCAAGCGCATCATGCTGCTCTGTCACATGGACGAGATCGGGTTTTATATCTCGCACATCGACGACAAGGGCTTTTTGTGGATCGATCCTGCGGGCGGGTTTGACCAGCGCAATCTGTTCTCGCGCCGGGTGCTGGTCTGCACCAAAAACCGCGACTATCACGGCGTGATGAACCCCGGTGGCAGGCCGATCCATATCTCCGCGCCGGACGAACGCACCAAGGTGCCCGCAGTCAAGGAGTTTTTTGTCGATATCGGGCTCCCCGCAGACGAGGTGAAAAAGCGCGTCAAGGTCGGGGACTTTCTCGTCATGGACGAGCCGGCCCGCGAGATGGGTGACAAGTTTGTCAGCAAGGCACTCGACAACCGTGTTGCCTGCTGGCTTGGTATCGAGGCGGTCCGCGAGCTCACCCGCCTCGGCTCGCACTCCTGCGAGGTGGTCGTTGCCTTCACCACGCAGGAAGAGGTTGGCTTGCGGGGAGCCAAGACTGCGAGCTTTGCGGTCAAGCCGGATATCGGCCTGGGGATTGATGTCACGCTGGCCTGCGACACACCGGGCATCCCCAGCAACGAGTCGGTCACCATACACGGCGAGGGTTTCGGGCTGCATGTCAAAGACAGCTCATTCATCGCTGACCACGAGCTTGTTGACCATGTCGAGGCGCTCTCCATCAAGCACAACATCCCCTACCAGCGGACGATCCTGCGGGCGGGTGGGCAGGATGGCGCTGCAGCACAGCAGGCGGCAGCGGGGGCCAAGGCGGTGGGGATCACCGTGGGCACGCGGTATATCCACACCGTGACCGAGATGATCGACAAGAGCGACCTTGCAGCGGCGAGGGATATCCTGGCGAGGTTCCTGGCGGAGGTGAAGTAGTACGGACTTCCCAGGAACTTTGAGTCTTTGCGATTCGTGATTGTCTTTACGAGCCCTGTGCGCGAGCACAGGTTCCGGGTGTCCTTTGCTATTTGGCCGATCGGAACCCGAGCTTGCGCTCGGGGCTCGTAAACGCAGAACATACAACGCAGAAAGCCCCGGGATCGAAATCCCGGGGCTTTCTTCTGCGCGTTTGGTTTCCCGAATGGGACTCGGGACAAGAATCTGAATCAGTGGATAAGGTTGGTCGCAGCCTCGATAGCCTCGACGACCTGACGGACCTGGAAGGGTTTGCGGAGGAAGCCCTCGAAGCCGCTGGTGCGGAGGCTGTGGGCCTGGGAGTCGGTGAGTTTGCTGCTCATCGCGACGATCTTGGTCATCTGGAGCGAGTCGCTCTTGTGGACGAGCCTGGCGACCTTCTGGGCATCATCATCGCCGAGGTGGACATCTAGGATGAGGACATGGGGCCTGAACTTCTCGCACTCGAGCCCGGCCTCGAAGGCACTGCTGGCGGTGGCAAGCTCGTAGTTGGTCTGCTCGGTGAGGACCTTGCGGAGGACATCGACGACCTCGTGATCGTCATCGACGATGAGGACGCGGGTGCGGCCGCTGTTGAGCCCCTCGAGCGGGATGCCGTGGACCTTCATAAACTTGAGGAGTTCCCCTAGGGGAATCCTTCGATCCTTGGACCCAGGGATTCGATAGCCCTTGAGGGAGCCCGAATCGAACCACTTTGAGACAGTCCGGGGGGCGACATTACAGATCTTGGCGACCTCTCCGGTTGTCAGGACATCTTTTTCAATGGGCATCGTCTCACCTCTCACAACATCTGAAGCGGGCGTGCCGGGCACAGCCTCCACCCCTATTGCCGATCGGCAAAGAAGGGGCCTTTCTTGACAACCCGACTGGTAGTGGGCTGATTTCGGCGTTCCCGGACTACGAATGGCTGGGAAAGGGGTGTTGCTGATGCTTCGGGTCGGCCTGGGAATCCCCGGGAAGCGGGCTCTCTTTGGGGCTCGAATTGACACCCTGCCTATCCTGCGGCTAGATTGTCCGTCCTGCCTTCAGAAAGAAGGGGCATCTTCTCGGGACTTTCGGGCGTACCGTTGGTCACAACCGGGGCAGCGGATGCCTCGGTGAGGTCCGAAAGGGCTGTGAAGGACCGAACAGGAGCAATCCGACCCGGGCCACCTGCGTGGTTCGGTATCTATTCGAGGAGTGAACCGTGCGTCGAACGCCGACCGGTCGTGTTCTCTGTATTGTGGCATCAACGCTCACGCTCTGGGCTTCTGCTGGCGGTGCTCTTGCGCAGCCCGCAGACGAAGCAACCCCAGAGCAGAAGCTCCGCGATTTCATCCATTACATCCTGATCGACCGCCATGACGCGGCCGACCTGATCGGGCAGCAACTCTTGGCTGGCGATATGCCACCCCAAGCGTTTACCGACCTGGTCGATAGCAGTGGCGAGTATCAGAGGTTCCGCGCTGCGCTCGGCGAGGCGATGCGGGTCGATGTCGGGGGCACGCTTGAAGAGACCGCTGCTGCCCTCGAACGCCGGTATGAATCGGGTCGGCTTGAACGCGCCCGGTCGCCGCTCGAGATCGACCGCAACATCGGCCTTTTGACCGGACAGTTGCAGGGTCGGTATCTGGCGACGCAGAGGCTGTTGGCAGCGGGCGAATACGCGGTGCCCAAGCTCTTTGAGGCGTTGGTCGATACCGAAAGTCCTGAGTTGCAGGCCGTTGCCCAGCAGATTCTGGTCGATATGGGTTCACAAGCGGTCATGCCGTTGTGTGTTGCACTTGGTCAGGAGACCGGCCCCCGTCAGGAGTTGATCGCCGATGTGCTCGGGCTCAAGGGGTATCGGACGGCGGTGCCCTTCCTTGCGATGGCTGCCCAGACGACGACGACCCCGGAGGTCCGTGAGGCCTGCGAGCGCGCACTTGCGAAGCTCGGCAGCACCGGGGGGGTGTCGGTCTCGAATCTCTTCCTGCAACTCGGCGAGGTCTTTTACGCCGAGCGGCCGGAGGTCACGAGTTTCCCGGGCGAAGAGCACCAGTTGCTCTGGACCTACCTGCCCTCAGCCCCTTCGGTCTCGCTGGTCGCGACACCGATCTTGACTGAGGTCTACCACGAGGCCATGGCGATGCGCATGGCAGAGGTTGCCCTCCACGGCGACAGCCAGAGCCTCGACGCTGCGGCGTTGTGGGTTTCTGCGAATATCAAACGCCAGGTCGAGCAGCCCGAGGGCTATGAGAACCCGGCGTATCCCTCCACCCGCCGCGACCCGGCCTACTTTGCGGTTGCCTCGGGTATGGCAGTCGAGAGCCGGGTGCTGGCCCGTGGGCTTGAGACGCGCAACACGCCGCTGGCCCGCGCCGCGATTGCCGCGATCGAGGAGATCGCGGGCGGATCGCAGCTCTGGTCCGGTATGTCTGACCGCCGCCCGCTGGTGGAGGCTCTCGGGTATGCCAACCGCCGGGTGCAGTATGAGGCATCCCTTGCCTTTGGAGCTTCTCAGCCCCTCGAGATCTTCGAGGGTGCCGACCGCGTGGTGCCACTGCTCGCAAGTGCGATCCGGGACGCAGCCGAGCGGTACGCGATGGTGCTGAGTGATGGTGTTGAGGAATACCAGGGTGTCCGCCGTATTCTTGAGGGGCAGGGCTACACCGTGCTCCCCCGTGGCAGCAGCCCCGGTGAACTCGAGCAAGAGATCGCTGAAGCAGCCGGGATCGATGTGATCGTGACGATGCTGCCCCGCGAGACCTCGCTGGGTGTGATCGATCAGGCCCGGTTCAGCTCCAAGCTCGCGGTAACACCCATGCTTGTGTTGCTCTCCGCGCAGGACGCGGCGACCCTTTCACCGATCTATGAGCGCAACCCCATGGTGATGATCCGCAGGGTGGGGCTCCCCGCTGACACGATCGCCCGTGCGGTTGATGCGTTGGTCGAGGATGCCTCGGGTGGTCCGATTACGCCGGAAGAGGCCAGCCACTATGCTGAACGATCGATTTCGGTGCTCCGCGATCTTGCGGTCAGTGGCAACGAGGTGCTGCGCGTTGAAGATGCGACTGCTGCTCTGATCTCAGCGGTCACCGATGCGGCGGGTAGCCGGCGCATGGCGATTGCCGAAGTGCTCTCTTTGGTCAGTGACACCCGGGCGCAGCGGGCTCTTGCCGAGGTCGCGGTCAACGCATCGGGTGGTGAGCAGGCGGCCCTGCTTGGGCTCGTTGCCAAGTCGGCCAAACGCTTTGGGAACCAACTCGAGGACAGACAGGTCGCCCGTGTCGTGTCGATTGCCGCCAGTGACAAGCCGCAGGAGTCTCTTGCCGCAGCAGCCCTGCTTGGGGCTTTGGGCGTGCCCAACGCCGACTTCTTGCCCTTGTTGCTCGGGCAGTAAACCAGCATACAACAGAGCCCCGAGCGCAAGCGACGGGTTTGGGAACGCGGACGCGTCGGATCTATTCGACCCGTCGCTTGCGCTCGCGGCTCTGTTTTACAGGGTTGCGTATGAACCCGATCCGACGCTTCGCAAGCTCAGCGTCGGCACCCACCGCGCCGTTCTCGGACGCGGGGGGCAAACGCGGATATCCACTGGTTGTGCAAGTTGGCGGCTTATACCAGCGCAGAAACAGCGCAAGCCGTACATCCCGAACCCATCACGACTTGACGGTGGTGTTTCAGCCCAAGACCGGCGTCTAGATCGTCGATTGATGTGGTGTGAGACAAGGCTGGGATTGGGACATGCGGAGGAGCATGCCCCGCCCAGTTCGGCGGCCTCGGCGTTCGAGGCATTGCGTTGAATGGCAACCGGCCGTCTGGTGGCGGACCGCCCTTGAGATTTCCCGTGTGTGAAGGAGTGCGCAGCATGAAAGTTCGGAACCTTGGTCGTAATCGTGCGTTTACGCTTGTTGAAATTCTGATTGTCGTCGTGATCCTCGGCATCCTTGCCGCGATTGTTGTTCCCGAGTTCACCAACGCTGCCAACGATGCGCGTGGTGGTAATATCACGACTCAGCTGCAGACTCTGAACAATCAGATCGAGCTGTTTGCTGCTCGTAACAACGGCAACTACCCCGATCTCGATGCAGATCAGTGGGGTGCCAATGACGGTGATACCTCGACGATGCGTGGTGGTAACTACATCAAGACCAGCCCCACGAACCCGGCTTGGAACCCCGCCGACAATGGCGGAATCCTTGCAACAGTCGTCGAGAGTGGCGCGGGTGCTTTCGGATCAGCCACCGCTGCGTGGTTCTTTAACACCGACGACAACACCCTCTATGCCTCGTACTACGATGAGGCGACCGGCACCATTACCAATGTTGCGACCGACTGATCCGGCCTGAAAGGCTGAACCAATCATAAACCGGCCCGGTGCTTGCGAGAGTGCCGGGCCGTTTCTTGGAGTGGGTGGAAATCATCGTGTGCAACCCCGTACTCGTAGGTTGAAGGAGCGGCGTAATGCAGCGGATTGATCGTGGGTTTACGCTTGTTGAGATTCTGATTGTCGTTGTGATACTTGGTATCCTGGCTGGGATCGTCGTGCCACAGTTCATCGGTGCCACTCAGAGGGCCTCTGAAACGAGCGCCATCCACGAGGTCAAACGGCTCCGCAAGGCGGTCGAGGTGTATCTCATACGCCATGAGAATGTGCTTCCTGATGTTGCAGAAGGTGACGAGACCTGGGGAAGCCTTATCACGGCGAAAGACTACCTCAAGACTGCCCCAGTCAATCCTTATATCGGGAATGAGAACTCCGGGGTGATCATTTTCCGCGACACACCAGATAACGCCTACCAGACCGACTACGGCTGGATTTATGACCCCGCAACCGGGGACATCTGGGCGGGTGGGTTTGATGCCGACGACAACCCGTACCCCAAGCCATAGGAACCCGGGGTGGTCCAGGAAAGCGCCATGCACTCACGACCGAACACCATTCTGATCGCCAACTTTTTCAAGCGCGGGTACACACTCGTCGAGATGCTGATCGTCATCGTGATCCTTGGCATCTCGGGGGCGGTCGTCATCCCGCACACGAGCCAGGCCCAGGTGCTGCGGATCCACGCTGCTGTCCGCACGCTGGTGTCGGATATCACCTTTGCCCAGACGGACGCGCTCGCCTATCAGCAGCGCCGGGCGATCATCTTTGATGAAGCGATGAATACTTACACCATTGCCGAGGTCATTGTCACCAGTGGTGGCGAGGTGTCGTATCTCCCGCTCTATAAGGGCGGCGGCCCCAACGGGCTCTACATCGTGGACTTTGACCTGAGCGGCTTCAGCGGTGCCCGGATGCGCATGCCCGATTTCGATGGCGATGCGGTCCTGATCTTTGACGAGATCGGTGCTCCGATCATGGATGGCGCAACCGACGATCCCGCGGGGCTGGGGTCGATCTACATCGAGGGCAGTCAGCAGGTGTTTCGGATCGATGTCTCACCCTTCACCGGGCAGGTGCGGGTGGAAAAAGTAGATGGGTTGCCGGGCGCCTGAGCAAGGTGGGAACAAGTGGGAGGGGTGCATCGTGGGCAAGCCGAGAGCGAGTATGCGTGGCAGGAAGAGCGGGCGACTGAGCCGGCGGCGATCGCTGCGGGGTATCGGGATGACCCTGGTCCTGGTGCTCGGGCTCCTGCTCTGGGCTCGTCTCAAGCTGGTGACAGCGATGCCTCGGATGGTGTATGCCGACCCGAAGGCAGCAGCGGTGGTCGATCCACCCGAGACTATCATCACGCCATCGGGCATCAGCACTCGGGCTCCCGGTCCAGACCGATAACACGGAACACCGTGGTGTCCTGTGTCGCTGTGTACTCCACCCTTTGGGTGGCTGGGCGTTGCGGTGTCCTTCCCGGAGCATCGAACAGCACTCGAATGAGGAGCAGACCAAGGGGGCCGGGATTCAGGCTCGCAGTATCTGTAACGGTTATGCGGGGTCATATCGGGCATAAACCGAAGAGTACCCCCAAGTCCCCGACACGGCATGACGACACAAGACCCAGCATTCCTCGCGCTCGGACCGGCACGGTGTCGGTTTCTCACCTACGAACGCGAAGCTTACGGCGGGGTTGATGAGTCACCATGAAAAATCAAAAACGATTGAACCAGCGTAACGCTCGTACCTCAACATTCATCTTTACAGCGGCTGCGCTTGCCATGCTGGCGGGGACTCCCGCCGGGTACGCCCAGACCAGCGGCTCTGATGAGAGCGAAGGGAGTGGCTTTGGGTCGCTCATGAGTTTCCTTTCGAGTGGTGGGGATGGTGGTGGCACAGCTGTCAACACCCAACCAGATGCCCAGCCCGAAAGTGGGGGCGAGTTCCGTACCGACGGGGTCTACTACGACGACAATATGACCGTCGAGTTGCATGTTCAGGATGAGGAACTGGTCAATGTCCTCCAGATGCTCTCGCTGCAGAGCGAGCGCAACATCGTTGCCAGCAATGATGTTTCCGCCCGCGTCACCGCAAACCTCTACGGCGTGACTTTCCACGAGGCGCTCGATGCCATCCTCCATGTCAATGGGTACGGGTATATCGAGAAGGGTAACTTTATCTATGTCTATCCCGCCGAGACGCTGCTCACGATCGAGCAGGCGAGCCGACAGGTGGAGGGGCATGTCTTCAGGCTCAACTTCCTCAACGCGGTTGATGCTGCCGACTTTGTGACACCGCTGCTCAGTGATAGCGGAACGATCAAGTCCAATGGCAAGGTCGCTGCCTGGTCTGACCCGACGAGCCCCATTGGCAACGAAGAGTTTGCCTCAGAATCAACGATTATCGTCTACGACTATCCTGAGAACATCGAGTCGATCGGGAACATGCTCGAAGAGCTCGACACCCGCCCGGCGCAGATCCTCGTCGAGGCCACCATCGTCCAGACCGCCCTCAACGAGGCCAATGCCTTCGGTGTCGATTTCTCGATCATCGCAGACTTTGACTATGCCGACTTTGCGAGCCCGCTCGGTGCGGTCGATGCCCTGCTTAAAGGCACCGACGGCAGCGCACGCGTGCCCGCTGATGGCGGTGCGACCAGTATCGTCTCAAGCGCTGGCGGCACCAGCGGCCCGGGCACCTTCAAGGCTGGCATCGTCAGCAACGATGTGTCGGTCTTCCTCAAAATGCTCAACGAGATTACCAGCGTGACGATCATCTCGAACCCCAAGGTTGTCACCCTTAACCGCCAGCCGGGTCGCGTGCTTGTTGGCCGCAAGGTCGGGTACCTCCAGACCACCTCGACCCAGACATCGAGCACCCAGAGTGTTCAGTTCCTCGATACGGGCACCCAACTCAACTTCCGCCCCTTTGTGACCGGGAACGGCATCATCCGCATGGAGCTCAAGCCACAGGTTTCTGAGGCTCAGCTGCGTTCTTCGACTGATGCAACCGGTGCTGCGGTGACTATCCCCGATGAGGTCACCAACGAGTTGACCGCCAATGTCATGGTGCCCGATGGGCACACGATTGTGCTCGGTGGGTTGTTCCGCGAGGCGACCACCGCGACCCGTCGGCAGGTGCCGATCCTCGGTGATATCCCGATCCTCGGGACGGCCTTCCGGGGTCACGATGACGACATCCAGCGCCAAGAGATCATCTTTATGATCACACCCTCGATCATCAGCGATCAGGTGCTCGTTGACCAGGGTCTCCGCGCTGAAGACGCGGTCCGTCGCGTTCGCGCCGGTGCTCGTGAGGGCACGCTGCCCTTCTCGAAGACCCAGCAGTCCTCGCAGTACCTCGTCGATGCCGAGCAGCTTGCCGCCAAGGGCGAAACCTCCCGCGCCCTGCACAAGGTCCGCCAGGCACTCTTCCTGCTCCCGACCAACGAGCAAGCCATACAACTCCGTGAGCAGTTGGTGAACAAGAACGAGAACTGGCCGACCGAGAGCGTTCTTGATGGCATTATCAATGGAGATGCCGCTGACGCGATGGGGCTCAACTACCTCCAGCACGGCTGGTTCGGTCCGACCTCGAAGATTGAAACCACCACACCAACGAAGGCCCGGCACGCCTCGCGTGCATCCAACAGCCGCACAGGCAACCGTTCGGCGGGCGCTCCGCGGCGGAACAACAACTTCCAGGCATCCAACAGCCAGCCCTACGCCAACTCAAACAATGCCTACGGCGACTCAGTGAACACCGCTCAGAGCTTTGACTCTGACAGCTGGTGGGCCACGACCGAGTTTGATATGTTCATGACGACCTGGGCTGTGGCTTCGGCGATCGAGCGTGGTGAAGAGTTTGACGCGGCCAACCGCTGGTGGGCCGACGAGGCGTTCATCAACTTCGTCAGCGATTATGAGAGCGAGCACGCCAGCGGTGACATCAACTCCTGGTGGACCAGTGCGGTGTTCGAGAACTTCCTGAAGGTCTGGGGTGTTGGAAATGCCCATGAGCAGCGGGTCGCGATTGCCAATGCCAACGCGCACTTCAACCCCAGCACCAGCTCGACTTTCAGCTCAAGTGATTCTGGCAAGTTCCTCACGCCCACCGACCAGGGTTGGTGGCAGACCAGCGAGTTCCAGCAGTTCACCACGGCGTGGAGCGAGGCGATGGCTCAAGAACAGTTTGCCTCTGGCGAGTATGACATCGGATCGTTTGTGGATTCTCCCGAGTTCCAGATCTTCATCACCGCGTGGAGCGAGGCTCTCTCCAAGGAGCAGGCCTCCAGCGGCAACCATACCGGCGGGTCGTTTGTGACTTCTCCCGAGTTCAAGCAGTTTATCAGTGCGTTCGGCGAGGCTGTGCAGGATGAGCAGTTCTCCAGGAGCAACGGCGGTTCTGCGTCCGACAGCAGTTACACAGAAGTTCCGAGCGATAACGAAGACTGATTCAACTCTGAACTCCAGATGCCGATAATTGGGCTACAGGCCAGCCCCCACGGGCGGGCCTTTCTCATTTGTCCTCAGATCAGACCGATCACGACCTGTTGCAGCACAAGGAATCAGCATATGCACACCCGATACCACTCCCGCTTCGTTCGGCTCTCGATTCTCGTGGCCGGTCTTGTCCCGCTCATGCTCGCCGGCTGTGGCGGGAGTGGGGCGTACACACGCCAGACTTCGCTTGACCACGCGTCCAAAATGGATGTGATGAAGAGCGCGTCTGAGTTTGACATGGCTCGCCAGTCCTACTTTGCAGGCGACCTCCGGAAGGCGCTCAAACGGATCGATCTCTCGATCTCGATCAACGATCAGGTCGCGAAGAGCCATGTGCTCCGGGGTCGGATCCAGCTTGAGAGGAGCGAACTCGATAGTGCGCTCAACTCGCTCCACACCGCCCGGGAGCTTGCGCCCGAGAATGTCGATGCGCACTACTTTCTGGGTGTTGTCTACGAACGGCTCTCTGAGCACGACGAGGCTCTCGAGTATTACAAGAGTGCTGCTGAGCTTGATCCCGAAGACGCGCAGTATGTTGTTGCGGTTGCCGAGGTACTCATTGATGACGGGCGTACCGATGAAGCAGAGGCGTACATCCTCAGCCGGGGCACCAAGTTTGAGCACAACGCCGGCGTTCGCCAGATTCTCGGTCATATCGCGATGATCCAGAACGACCACTCCCGGGCGTTGATGATGTTCAATGAAGCTCGCATGCTTGCGCCGGAAGATACGGACATCCTCGAAGACCTCGCACAGACCCAGATCGCCCTGGGCCGGTATGGCGAAGCTGCGGTTATCCTTGCAAAGCTTCTCCAGGATGAAAGGGTGGCGGCAGTCCGCCGTGATCTCCGCCACATGTACGCCCGGTGCCTCGTCGAGACCAACCGTTTCATTGATGCCCGCACAGTCTACCTTTCGCTGACAGAAGACGACGAAGGTGCCTCCGATGTCGATGCCTGGGTTGGGCTCGGCAATGTCGCGTGCATCGTCAACGACCCCTACCGCCACAAGTCCGCAGCACGGCGTGTGCTGTCGCTCGCGCCCGATCGTGAAGAAGGCTACCTGCTTATGGCGATCTACCACCGCCGGCGCGGTGAGCTGGCAGATGCGCTCCGGTACCTCGACATGGGGAGTCAGGTTGTCGCAGATACCAACGCGATCTTTACGCTCGCCGGTGTTGTCCTCTCCGAGATGGGCCGCACAGACGAGGCGCGGCAGGTGCTCGGGGCGGCTCTCGGGAAAGACCCGACCAACCGCACAGCCTCTGGCATGCTCGACAGCCTTGATGAAGTCAACAACTGATAGAGAATGACTGATTCACTCCAACCGATCCCCGCTGGAAGATTGAGAGTCTCCTTTGCGTAGTGTTTCGAGGCGGCAGATGCACAGGTCGTGCATCTCCGCCTCGACGCTCGTATTCCCGCCCCAGTGCGAGAGCATCGGCTTGGCGAGAATCTCGACCGGCATCCCGGCTGCCAGCTCGCCCGCCCGCTCGCCCCATCGCCACGCGATGCACTTGAGGTACTGCCCGCGCTCCTGCCCACGGAACCGGATTTGCAAGTGTTTCCCGTTCTTGCCAACCGGCCTGGGTGCTTGGGCGATCGTCAACCCGCGAATTCGCAGCCGAATCGACGGGTTCCCCGCGCCAAAAGGCCCGACGGTGCCGAGCTGGGTGATGCTCTCGATGGAGAGCTCGTCGAGCGTAGCTTCGCAGTCGTACCCGAGCCGACGCACGAGGTCGTCTTCACCCAGCACCGCGTTGATCTGCTCGATCAGCGCTTCCTGAAACTCGCCGAGATTCTCGCGGCGGAGAGAAAGCCCCGCCGCCATGTCGTGCCCGCCCCAACGATCGAGCAGGTGGGCGCACTTCTTGAGCGCCCCGTGCAGATTGACCCCTTGCACCGATCGTGCTGAGCCCTGGCAGTGCGTGCCATCATCATCGAGCAAGATCGTCGGCCTGCAGAACCGGTCGACCAGCCGCGAACAAGCAATCCCCACAACTCCCGGGTGCCATCCCTCCCTGGCGAGCACAATCGCCCGGCGGTCGGGGCTCGTCATCCCCGCAGCTTCGGCCATCTCGATCGCGTCCTCAACGATCTTCTCCTCGATTTTCCGCCGTGCTGCGTTCTTGCTGTTGAGTTCGTCGGCGATTGCATACGCCTCTTCATACGACGCCTCGGTGAGCATCTGCACGACCTCGCCCGCGTGTCCGAGTCGGCCACAGGCATTGAGCCTTGGGGCAAGCGTGAACGCCACCCGTTCGGCGTCAATATCCGCGCTGTCAAGGCCCGAAGCATCGACCAGCGCCCGCAGCCCCGCAAAGGGTGAACGCTGAATCCGACCGAGCCCGAACCTCGCGATGACCCGGTTCTCACCCCGGAGCGGCACGACATCGGCGACCGACCCCAACGCGGCAAACGCAAGCATGTGCAGGAGCAACTCACGCAGCCGTTTGGACACACGCGCCGACCCCTCCGACATCGTGACCAGCCGCCACGCCAGCTTGTACGCGACACCGGCACCGCACAGGTCGGCAAACGGGTATGCACTCCCCGGCACGCGCGGATGCACGATGGCAAAAGCCTCGGGCATCTCCTCGACGCTCGTCGGTGGGTTGTGGTGGTCGGTGATGATGAGGTCAACACCCAAACGCTTGGCGACCAGCGCAGGCCCGCACGCGGTGATCCCGCAATCGACAGTCACGATCAGCCCCGCACCCTGCGATGCGAGCGTCTCGATCGCGTCGTCGTTGAGCCCATACCCCTCGCCGAGGCGGTGGGGGACATACGACCGAATGTCGGCTTTGGGATAGAGTTCTTTGAGCGTGTGCCACAGGATGGCGGTCGCGGTCACGCCGTCCACATCATAATCGCCATAGATGACGATGGGCTCGGCACGGTCGATGGCATCAAGGATCCGCTCGGCAGCCCGGTCGGCATCGGGCAAGAGCGAGGGGTCGTGCAGCCCCAACAGAGATGGGTTGAGGAACGCCTCGGTCTCGGCAGGATCACTCAACCCCCTCGCGTGCAGCACCCGGCCCAAGAGCGGTTCGCCACCCGCGCCCGGAGCGGTCCCCTCAGCATCCGGGGTACGCAAAGACCAGGAAGCATTCAGCCCGCGCGCGACCACCGGGGCAGGGGCATCGTGTACACTCGGATTCTCAGGTGTGGTCTGCAGGACGGTCTACCCTTCAGCCAAGAAGCATTCTCAGAGACACATTCAGAAACACATTCCCATCAATGGTCAAACTCAACCGGATTTATACCAGAACAGGCGACGACGGCTCGACGGGCCTGGTTGCTGGCGTGCGGGTCTCCAAGGCCTC
>JAJRZG010000069.1 GCA_024275365.1 Planctomycetota bacterium
CCTCCCTCTCCCGCGCCTCGTGGGAGAGGGCCGGGGAGAGGGCTCCTTCTTCTCCCACTTCTCCCCCTTCTCCACATCTCAACACCACCCCGACTCCCCCACATAAAAACAACCCCACCCAACCCCCACTCCCCCCCTCTCAAATCTCAAACTTCAATTCTCAAATCCCCAACCGCAATCCAATATCTCACACGCTCAACCCCTCTGCAACAGACGATTCCCCAGCTCTTCCTCTCATCCCACCGTCCGCCCGCCAAAGCCCAGACACCCTCTCCAAAGCAATAACAGACCACCTCGCAACCCTCGATACCCCAGATTCAACTACCCCCGACACAACCACTCTCCACAACGCCCTCGAAGGCACCCTCGACCTCTCCCTCCTCCGCGCCCCCAATCTCGCAAAAGAAGTCCTCACCCGCCTCGCCCACAGCCCCCTCTGCGACCCAACCCTCCGCACCTGCCCCCGCACCCTCCACCCCATCCACACAGACAAAAACCACGCCTGGCGAACCATCTCCTGGGATACCCCAGATTGCCAAACCCGCCGCTGCCGAATCCACCTCCATTATGACGATGGCGAAAACCACTTCACCCCAACACACTGGGGATTCTCCGACATCACCACAAACGACACCAGCTAGCTCCCCTCCAAAGACAATCTGGCCACAATACGCCATAATTCCCCACCCATGAGCAGCAGAAACCGCCCGGTAATACACCCATATTCAGAATGCAAGAAACTCAAGAAAAGTGATCGATCGGGCCCACAAATCTGATAGACTTCACACAGAGAAGACAAGCGGGCAGGTGCCAATGCTCCAAAGCCACCACCAAAAGGCGGCCACGAATGCGGAGGCAACACCCAATGCTCACTTGTGTGTGTTTGAGTTTTTGGAGTGAGTCACAAAGAAGGAGAGTGACAGATGAAGAGCTTCGTAATTGCAGGAGCTGCGGCCATTTTCGTCGCAGCAGGGACCGCGTCCGCAGGCATCGTCTTCCAGGAGTCCTTTGAAACGGCACCAGGAAGCACATACACAATGTCAAACCAGTTCGACGATGGATTCTTCGATTTCTTCGATCGATTCATGGCACCCGACAACAGCAACGCCGCCCGTGACGACTTCCAAGTCGGCTTCGACGGCCAGTGGGCGATCTTCGGCCAGGACCACGACGGCGACGGCTTCAACCCCACACAGTCAGTGACCGTCGGAGGCATCGCAATCTCCGGCCTCACCAGCATGTCCGCCGTCATCTCATTCGGGGCGCTCAACAGCGAGCCCAACTTCAACAACTACGAAACCGGTGACGGCTTCAAAATCTACTCAAACATCGACAGCGCAGGCATGACGCTCATCGGTGAGTTTGCCCCAAACATCACCGGCGGAAGCGACCTCTACCTCGACACCGACGGCGACGGCATCGGTGACGGTGCGAGGCTCACTGTCGAAATGACAGACTACTCCTTCGCAATCGCAGGCACAGGCTCCTCGCTCGATATCATCATCGAGATGACCTCCACCTCAAGCTTCGAGCCACTCGTCCTCGACAATGTCCGCCTCGATGCTATCCCAACACCCGGTGTCCTCGCCCTCCTGGGCATCTCCGGCCTCGTCGCCTCACGCCGCCGCCGCGCATAAGGCAAACACATTTCTGTGAACACAAAACTCTATCGGGGCCGCCATCACCGGCGGCCCCGCTTTACATTGACGACCCCCGAGCTTGCGCTCGGGGCTCGTAAAGGCACCTTTGCTCAGTATGTATTCTCCGCACGGCACGCCGAGTTATGGCTTGCTGAACCACCACTTTCGGGCGGGGGCTGGCATGACCTCGAAGATTGTTTCGCCGGTTTCGAGCATCTTTTCGATGTAGGGGATACAGGTGCAGCAAGAGCCGCCGCAGCCTGTGCGTTGTGTGATCTCGTCGAGGTCTGCGCCGGTGCGCTGGGCGAGTTCTTTGAGATCTGCGAATGTGATACCCCGGCAGACACAGCGATCAACAACTGGCACGCTACTTCCCTCCGGCATCAAAGTCAAACAAGGTGTTGGAATCCTCTTTGCCAAACCAGCCGATTTCGAGGTCGTCGGCTTTGGGAGTGTAGACCCCGCTTGACCATGAGAACGACATGGTTTGGGTATCTGTGTGGCCGTCGAGCCAGGCGATAACTGCCCTGTTGGGGGCGTGTCGAAAGTGGATCGAGGGGTCCATTCGCCATGGGGAATCAGTGTTGCTGTATTGGGGGTGGAATCGGGGCTCGGTGAAGCTGTACTCGATGAGTTTTTCGGGAGCTCTGGAGTCTGGGAAGGCTGCGTCGGTGAAGGCGATGGTGTTGTCTGGCTGGATGAATCGGGTGAGCTGGGCACCGGTGCGATCGTCTTTGACCATCCATCCCTGGTCGGGTGTGGCGGTGAGTTGGACACCGAGGTAGGCGTTGTTGTAGCCGTAGCCGCCGGCCGATCGCTCGAAGCCTTGGCCGGAGTCGGCGAGGCGGGAGAGGGTGCCTGCGAATGTCGGGCAGGATCGGATTGTGTTAGAGGAGCCGAACTGGGGTTCACCTGTGCTGGAAAGGTATGGGGTGAGTGAGCCGCCGGCGGTTGTGAATGGGTCGGAGATGCGCGCACGGGAGCCGTGCCAGCGGGTGAGATTTTGTCGGAAGGCTGCGGCTCAGGGGACGGCACGGTTGTCGTTGTCTGCGGTGTAGAAGAGGAGTGCGGTTGTGACCTGGCGTTGGTTTGAGGTGCAGACTGTTGTGCGGGCGGACTCGCGGGCGTTGCTGAGGGTTGGGAGGAGGAGGCCGAGGAGGAGGGCGATGATGGCGATGACGACCAGGAGCTCGATGAGGGTGAATGCTGCGGGTGGGGATGTCCGTCCCACTGAGGATGTTGCGTGAAAGGCGTGCGGGGACGCCCGCCCCACTTTGGATGCTGCGTTCACGGTCTTCTGATTTCCTGGGTTGGGGCGTGCATGCCTTGGGTTTGTTTGTGGGGGGTTGGGGGGACATCTGCAACGCCACAGATCTCTGCGGAGCGTTCACCGAAGGGGCCGAAGAGGACATTGGTTGCGTTGGTGAATCGGATGAAGTCGAAGCCGGGGAGAGCTGCGGTTTGGTTGGTTTGGGGGTCGATTGCCCATGCGATGTCGAAGGCATCGCCGCCGCCGGAGCCGGGGTCGATGCCGACGGCGAACGGGTTGTCGGGCGAGGTATAGAAGCGGTCGGGGGTGATGTCATAGTTGTCGATCGTGTTGTCGGAGTTCATGTCGCCGAGGATGAGGGTGGGGGAGCAGTCGGCATAGCCCCAGATGCCTTCTTCGGTTGCCTGTTGGCCATTAGGATTTTCGAGGATGAGACTGTTCTCGAAGGGGTTTTGGGGGAGTCGGTATGCCCATGTCTGCCATTGGCCCTGCTCGCCCGGGGGGATCCACCATGAGTGCTCGGGTGGGTGAGTCGGGTCGTTGACATCGTCGTCCCAGGTTTGGGATTGCCAGAGTGCTGGGGGGTTTGGGAGATGTGAGCCGGGGATGAGGAACCAGGGGTCGTCGGCGAGGCCGTTGGCGTTTGTGTCGAGTGCGATCTCGATTGTTGCGGGCTCACCCCATCGGCGGTTTGGGTTGTCGGTTGCCCAGAAGGCGTTTGCGAAGACGATGCAATCGAGCCCGAGGGGGTTTCTTGGGTCGTCGAGGATTGTGTGGTCGAAACCGAGCACGAGCGTGCCGCCGAAGCCGCCGAGTGTGACGGCTTTGGTTGAGTCGCCGTCGAAGGTACCGGCTCCGATTGGTGGGCCGAGGGCTGCTAGTGGGTTGTTGAAGGCGGGGTCCTGGACAAACTGGCCCGGGGCTGGTCGGTAGCTTATGACTTGGGTTGCAAATGGGGACTGTGCTAGGGTTTGAGATGGGAAAGAGAGCAGGGTTGCGAGTGTGAGGGCTTGCAAAGACCACGCGTGTATTAGCGCGCGGCGGGGGATGTGTGTTTGGTTATGCACGGCATCGTCTCCGGGCGATGCAGCCAGAGGTTGCGAGCAGTGCCAGTGCGCCCGGGGCGGGGATTGTTGCGTACCAGACTTCTCCATCGGTGATGTAGAGCTCGCCTGTGAAGCTGTTGTAGGCGCTTGCGAAGTAGCCGAAGCCGTCGCCTCGGGGGTCGAGGCGGCGGAGGTCTGTCGGGTCGTTTGGGTTGATCGGGCCGAGGCCTTGGAGGGCATCAGCGATTGCTTGTGCGTTGACGACTCCCAGGTAGCCGGCATCGAAGTCTGTGAAGTCTCCACCGGCGACGAAGAGGTTGCCGTCGGTGTCGAAGCGGAGGGAGCCGCCGCTGAGAATGTCGCCGAGGTAGGTGCCTTGAGTCTCGAAGTCTGCGCCGGTCATCCATTCGGCGGGATCGAAAATGCGGATGTTTCCGGTTACTGAGCCTGAGCCGTCGGCAAAGCCGTTGGCGGTGTAGAGGCGGCCTGCGGTATCGAAGGCGATTCCTGCTGAGGCTCCTGCGATTCCGGTGATGATGGGGTTGTTGATGGGGGCATCTGGGTTGCTCTGGGTGTCGAGGAGTGAGACGAAGGCTTGTTGTCCGAACTCGCCAGTGGTGAGGGCGAGGTTGGTGTTGTCGTACCAGGTGGCGTCGAAGGGGGTGATGTGGAAGTAGTCTGCGACGGAGCCGTTGGTGAGTGTTGTGGGGGCATCTGGTGCGCCGAGGGCTGCGACATCGAAGACGGCGACGGGTTTGCCGAAGCCGACACCGACGGCGACGCGCGTGCCGTCGGGGCTGATGGTGAGGAATGCGGGGTCTGTTGAGCCTCCGGTCTGGGTTGTGTCGAAGATTGCGACCTCATCGAAGAGGCGTGATCCGGCGTTTGATTCGAGGAAGAGGCTGTTGCCGGTGACCATGAGGAGGCGACCGTCTGGGAGGGCATCGCCTGTGATGCCGAAGGAGCCGTTGCCGATGGGGGGGGTGCTGAACGGTTGGTATGAGTGGCCGTAGGTTGTGAAGGCATCTGCTGATGAGGTGGTTGTGAGTGCGGCGAGGAGGAGGCTGCAGACGATTGGCAGCGTTTGAGCGCGGGACATGTGCTGCAGAGCACGGAGAATAAAACCTGTTGACATTGCATCGATCCCTTCGGTTCGCCCTCCGAATGCGCGCGGGGGGCGGCTCCCTGTTGGTATATGTGGGAAGCCTTCGCGGGATCGTCGGGGTTGGGCGGATTCCGGGAGCGGGAAGCCAGCCGTGCCCGACGCCCTTGAGTACGCGAGGGCGTGCAGACCACAGGGTGCTGCGCATGGTGGCAGTGCCCTGGTGCTCGGCAGGTCTTCCGGCTTGGGGTTCACGGGTTCGGCCTTCCCGCTGTTGCATGGGCAACGGCAGTGGCGATTCCGGTGTGAGTTGGCCTGTGGTTGGGCCGAATCAGCCGGAGAACCCGCGATCAGTACCCCTTACGGCGGCGCGACCGCGGCGGACTGGACCCCGTGCAAGAGGGGGTCTTCACCGCACTTCCCTTTTCAGCCCCGACCAGATGCAGGAGGTGTGCGTGGGAGGGGCACCGAGAACGCTCAGAGCATATCAGGTGTGTGGGAGGTGTCAACCGGGTTGTTGTGTAGAGGGGTGGGGTTTGTTGGTTTTACGCTGGCTGCATGACCAATATGGGCGTGGTACAGGGGGCAGGATGCTGTGATACGGATCACGAAAAATTTGTAAGCGTCTTTACGAGCCCTGTGCGCGAGCACAGGTTTGGGGTGTGCCTGTGTTAGATGGCCATCCATAAACCCGAGCTTGCGCTCGGGGTTCGTAGAGGCTAAAGGCACCCGAGCTTGCGCTCGGGGTTCGTAGAGGCTAAAGGCACCCGAGCTTGCGCTCGGGGTTCGTAGAGGCTAAAGGCACCCGAGCTTGCGCTCGGGGTTCGTAGAGGCAAAAAGGCCCCCGAGCGTCGGTGGGTCGCTCGGGGGCTGGGAGGTCCGGGGTCTGGAGCTGGCCTTGAAGACCGCTTTCACAGACCCCGGATGGTGGGGCAGACTGAACGGGTTGTGAGAAGCCATCCTGGCAGACTGTCGTGCCCGCGTTGCTCGCGGGCGGGCTCCTCCTTGGCGATTGCTCGCCGTCTGGACCCGCCTGAGCGGGTGTTGCGGGTGACGATACACTCCATGGTCGTCACCCCGGCTTCATTCCATTTCCTGCCGACCCAACCGAACTTCGGTCGTCGGCCGCTTGTGCTTCTCACTCTGATTCAGCTGCACCCCATGCTGTTGCCGCAGTTGAGACACTTGTAACAAGTGCCGCTGCGGACTGTGATTGTGCCGCAGACATCGCAGGGGGGGGCGTCGCTGACATTGTCGAGCGCCATGGACAGGGTTGCGGATGGTGTGGCTTGATATTCGTACTGCTCTTGGTCATTGCGTTTGGTGTCATTGTGTTTGGTGGCTGCGGGGGCGGGGCTCTCGGCTTTTCTTGTATCACACAGTGGGCCGGTCTCTATTGGCCCGTGGCGGATTGGTGGGGCATCGGTGTTACCGGAGAGTCGGGCGATTTCGTCTTTCAGGATTGTTCTGTCGAGTGTTGCGACGGGTTGCTTTTTGTCACTTGGCCGCTGGGGAGCGTTTGCCTCGCGGTAGCCGGGGATGAACTCCATGCCCATCCAGCGGAAGATGTAATCGACGAGGCTCTTTGCCATGGGGATGTCGCGATTGGCGGTCATGCCTGCGGGCTCGAAGCGTTGGTGGGTGAACTTATTGACGAGGCTCTCGATGGGGACACCGTATTGGAGGGCGACGCTTGTGGCGGTGCCGAGGGAGTCCATGAGGCCGCCGATGGTTGAACCTTCTTTGGCCATTGTTATGAAGAGCTCGCCGGGTTTGCGGTCGCTATAGAGGCCGACGGTGAGATAGCCCTCG
>JAJRZG010000070.1 GCA_024275365.1 Planctomycetota bacterium
AAGAATGCCTTGGGTAGTTCGTCCCTCCGGGACGAGTCTTTCTTGCCTTGCTTGGGGAGTTCGTCCCTCCGGGGCGATCCTGAAGAAGACACAAAGGCAGTTTTACCACAGAGGACACAGAGTGACACAGAGTCAAGGCAGAAAGACAGAGGGGAAAGAAAGAAAGACAAAGAAAGAAAGACAGTTTCAACGCGAAGATCGCGGAGGGACGCGAAGGAAAGACAGGAAGGCACCCTCACCCCGGCCCTCTCCCAGAGGGAGAGGGAGGAAGATAAAGGGGAAAGAAAGAAAGACAAAGAAAGAAAGGCAGTTTCACCGCCGAGGACGCGGAGGGACGCGGAGGAAAGACAGGGGGAAAGAGAGAGGGGGGAGAGCGGATGAAGCTTGCCCGGACGGCGGGCGTGCCTCCTGCTCCCTCCCCCGCTGGAAAGGGGACGGCACGATGGCGCCTTGCTCCCTCCCTCCCTGAGTGAGGGCCGGGGTGAGGCTGTCTTGCTCCCTCCCCCGCGCCCCGCGGGGGAGGGTTGGGAAGGGGGTGCCTTGCTCGGCTCATTCCGCCCGGATGCAATCGTCGGTGATGAGCTCGGCGGGGTCGCCAAAGCCCGACGGCACCCCCGGCGAGGTCACCGGCTCGCCCTGTTTGATCGCCTCGGCAACTTTGTGATTGAGCCCGAGGAGTTGGGCAAGTACGCCGCTCTGCTTCGGTCCGGACTTGAACCCGTAGGCGGCCATGACGGCCGTATCGAGGGCGGCGTGGGCGTCCTTGAGTGAATGCTTGCCGGGGAGGCCCTCGTCTCAGGAGCTTCGCGCCGCGAGGTTGTCAAACTCAACGAGGATGCTCTCGGCGAGTGTGCGGGTGCCGGGGAGGCCGGGGTGGGTCTGCCCGGCGATCTTGAAGGTGCCGAGCAGATACTCGGCATCCTTGCGCGAGAGGTCGTAGAGGTGGAGATAGGCCGCGTCGAGCTGGGCGAGGAGGCCGGCCCGTTCCTGGGCCTTCCAGTGGTTGAGGCGACCGGCCTCGGCATCGCCGCCAGTAAAGTCGGCGGCTTCGGCGAGGGGGAGCATGTCGATGGCGGTGCAGGAGAGTTTGAGGACGCGCTCGCTGATCCATTTCTGGAGTGTGCAGCGGCCGTCCCAGGGGCACCGCTCGGCGTAGCGGTGCGGGGGGAGTGTGGGGAGCTGTTCGATAATGAAGTAGTTGAGATTGACATTCCCGATCTTGTTTCGAGCGACATAGTCATACACGAAACTGTTGAAGTTGGCAAGAAGACAACATCGAAGCCTCCAGTCAATTGAATCACTGCACAAAATGAGTGGGGCTGAGTTGATCACGCCCGCAAACGGCAAGAACGATGCGATCATGCTCCGGGAGTTTGTCGGGCTCGTAACATTCTTGAAGCACATCAACGCAGGGTCTGATGCAAACTCGACAGCATCCTCAATAACATCACGGTCAATCCACCACCGAGGAAGTGGTAGATGATGGATGTCATCGTGTTGAGCCGCTGTTGTCTTCTCCTTCTGCCCTTGCCGGAACCAGTTGTGATCTGCTGTTACCACATCGCACGCCCGATGGTCGTACGCCTGCACCATTTTGGCTTCGTACGCAGGCAAGTAGACCTTATTGCCCTTGACGAACCGGTTGCCGTCGAGTTTGTACCGTTTGGCCTTCAGCTCGCCCGGCTCGGCGAAGAGCTCGGCGTCGTTGGTCTGGTGAAACATCGTCCAGAAACGGAGCCCCCACTCGTTCGTCGGGGGCGTGCGGTCCCGGCGGATCAGCACCGGCACCTTCTTATAGATCTTCTTGGTCAGCCTCGCGTCGCGGCGGGTGCGGAAGATCGGGCAGGTCTTCGTGTTGTGGTTGACCAGCGCGATATCGGCGGCGCTGAGCGGGATATGCCGCGCGGGGTCTTGCAATTCCTCGGTGTCGTGAGCGAAAAAGACATAGTCTGCCGTGGTCGCCGTCGCCGCCTCGCCCCCGAAGCAGAGGATCGAGAACTTGAACGACCGATGGACATCAGGGAAATACGGCTTCTTATTCACAAAATCGTACAAGCACCGCAGCCGCTTCGTGTCGATCAGCTTCGCAAAGAAGTGCTCGTTGGTCTTGTCGGTGGCGATCCCGCTGGGCACCAGCAACCCCACCCGCCCTTGCGGCCCGACCAGCCGCATCGCCAGCTCGGCAAACAGGGCATAGGTATTGATATCCCCCCGGCCGGTGAGCGGATAATCGCCCGAGCCCCGGCAGTGCGTCGAGACGAGGTCGGCATTGACAAGGGCGGCCTCATACCTCGCGTGCAGCTCGGGGTTTTTCTTTTCCAGCTTCCCGATGAGCGTGCGTCGCCTGGCCGCGTTGGAGGCGGTCGCGATGGCGGGGGCAGAGAGCGAGAAGAACTCCCGCTCCTGGAGTTTCACCCGCTCCCACGGCGGGTTGCCGATCACCGCGTCAAAGCCGCCCGGCCCCCCGTCGCCAAAGACCTCGGGGAACTGGGTCTCCCAGTCAAAGGCCCGCGGATCGGCGGCGGTGTCGGCGATGAGACTGTTGCCGCAACGAATATTGTGGGTCAGGTCGGTGAGCTTGCGGCCCCGGCGTGCCGTGCGGATCCAGAGGGCAAGCTGGGTGATCTCGACCGCCTCGGCCGAGAGGTCCACGCCGTAAAGGTTCTTTTCGAGGATGCGGTCGGGGACGGCCTCGATGAGCGAGCCCACATCCTCGCCGAGCCGTTCCAGGTGGCCGAGCACTTCGAGCGACCGCGCTTCGAGGACTTCATACGCCTGAAAGAGAAAGGCCCCGCTGCCGCACGCCGGATCGACGACACGGAACGAATCGAAGACCGACAGGCAGCCCCGCCAGAACTCGACCGTGTCGGCCGTCTGCGGCTCAAGCCCCAGCCCCGTTGCGACCGCCTTGAACCGCTCGGTGAGCAACGCATCGACCGTCAGCTCGTTGATCGCGGTGGTGAAGGCTGGCGGCGTGTAGTAGACACCCATCCGCTTGCGGCGGGCGCTCTTGGGCATCGCGGCATAGTCGTCGGCGTCGGATGCCTCGCCGAAGATATCCCCCTGCCGCAGTTTCTCAAGCTCGGTGATCGACCGCTCGAAGAGGTGACCAAGCACATCGAGGTTGACCTCGTCGGCAAAGTCGAAGGTGCCGACGGACTGGAAGAAGACGACCCGTTCATCATCAAGGCTGAGCGTGTCAACAAGAGACTCGGCAAAGAGCCCGCCGTTGTAGGCCGAGATGCTGCCATCGCGCGAGCCGGTGTCCACCGCCCGGAACAGGTCAATAAAGTTCTTCCAGCGGGGGTTGGTCGCCTTGGTGAAGGGGGGGATGTCGTGATACGCCCGGCTGAGCGAGTCTTCGGGCAGCAACTCGCGGTCCTCACAGAACGCGATGAACATCACCCGGTCCATGAGCCGCTGGGCCGCCTCGACGGCATCGTCAAGCCCGACAGCGTGGTCGCGCATCAGGTGCAGGATCAACTCGTGCCGCGCCCGGCTGTAGGCTTTGTAGAGCCGGTCCCCGACGGTCTCCTGCCGGTGGTCGGTGCGTTCGAGCATGGCCTCGGTCCGCGAGGGATAACCGAGGGTCTTGCTGATGAGTGAGGAGCGGGAAAAAGTCGCGTAGAACCGCCGGAAGGTGTCCGGGTCGCGGAGGTTCTGCAGGGCGTAGTGCTCGAACCGGCGGCGGGTGTGGTCCCGCTCATAGAGTCGGAAGGAAACGATGTTGCTGACAATGCCCCACCGGGTCTCGGGCAGGTCCACGAGATAATCAAAGCACTGCTGCACCGCGGTGCGGCCGTTGGAGCGGTCGCGGTCGGGGTGGTTCTTCGGACCCTTGAGCTCGACCACGGCAGCAGGCGTGCGTGCCGTCCCGACACGGAAGTTCCCAAGACTCACATCGGGGATAGCGCGGCCGTAGCTCGCCTTGACCTCGAGCTGCCAGGCCTCCTCCCCCTCGGTCTTGCGGCTGTACCCGAGGGCGTTTGAAAAAACCTCACGGACGAAGTCGGCCTCGACCTCCGACTCGTTCATCGTCAGGAGCGTGCCCGAGGATTCGAGGTCGGCCCAGTGGATAAGAATCTTGTGGGCACCCGTGAGGTCTTTCCCGGCCAGCAGCTTACTGTCCCCGGCGGCCTTCACCTCACGGCCAAGCAGGAGCCGATCGGCCCGGTGCGGGCGGACAGCATTGGACGCGAGATCGGCAAAGAGGCGTGCGGTCATACGGCCCGCATGGTAACAAGACGAGGCGGGGCCGTCCTGTCAGCACGATGCCTCTGTGCTGGTCGTTGGAGCGTGCATGGGCCAACGGTATCAGGACCAGACGCTCGATGCACAGCGGCGGGTGATGCGCGGCGGACCGCAAGCCCGGCTTCCAGGCGGTGCGCACCGGCTGGAAGCCGGTCCCACGAGAAGAGAAGCCGGTCCCACGAGAAGAGAAGCCTGGCTTGCGGGAAGTGAAGCCGGTCCTGCCGACTCCACCGGGGCCGGGCCATCAAGACAAAGGCACCCTCCCCCCAACCCCCTCCCACGGGGCGCGGGAGGGGGAGCAGGAGGAGGCCGACGCAATGCACGGGGAGGCAGGCACACGCAAAGACCGCCCCAGCGGGGCGGACTCCCCAAGGCCTTCTTCTTCTCCTGTCTTTCCTCTGCGTCCTCTGCGGCCTCAAAGACACCCTCCCCCCAGCCCCCTCCCAGAGGGAGGGGGAGGAAGGTAAAACTGTCTTTCTGCCTTTCTTCGCGCTCTTGGCGAACTTCGCGTTCCATGCCTTCCTCCGCTGCCTCCGCGTCCACCTCCGCATACTCCGCGTTCCTGCCTTTGGCCCGTGTGCGGGTGGTATCCTGGTCCGAAACCGGTTCTGCGTCGATCGTGCGTGGTTCTGCCTCGATCTTGGTCCGATCATGGGTGGATCGTGGGGGATTGCGGGTCGCGGGGGGCAAAGCACGGGGGCCGAGTGGGGGCGAAAGTGTCAAAATAGGGAATCTATCGCCGTCGATTGAGAGCTAAAGGCCGTCCTTCAGGAGCTAAAGGCCGTCCTTCAGGAGCTAACGGACGGCCTTCAGGAGCTGATGGACGGCCTTCGAGAGCTGATGGACGGCCTTGAAGAGCTGATGGACGGCCTTCGAGAGCTGATGGACGGCCTTGAAGAGCCCATGGACGGCCCTGGAGAAAGGATGAAGGAGAAAGGATGAAGGATGAAGGAAGAGCAGGAGAAGAGCACTCTGGCTCATCCCTTTCCCCCTCTGGCTCAGCCTTCATCCTTCAGCCTTCATCCTTCGGGTCTCACGCAGAGACGCAGAGGGGGAAAGAACCCGTCCCTAGACCTTCTGCCTGTCGAACCGGACATCCCGCAGCCAGCGGGCGGCCACAGGGTCGGCCTCGAGCCGCGACATCACCTCGGCATCACCCTCATACCGCTGCCGCAGTCCCGCAGCAACGAGCCCCATGAACATCGGCTGTGGCCGGAGCGGGCGGCTGGTCAACTCAGGATGGAACTGGGCACCGACAAAGTAGGGATGCACCACCCTCGGCTTGCCCTCGCCAGCGGTGTGGTGGCTCGGGAGCGTCCGAGGCAGCTCAAGAATCTGCATGATCGGCTGGCCTGGGTGACGCCCCGAGAAGATCAGCCCGCCAGCCTCGAGCCGCTCGATACACATCGGGTCCACCTCATACCGATGGCGGAACCGCTCGCGGATGGTGCCCTGAGGTGAGAGCTGGTCCCTGAAGAGGACCGCAGCCAGGCTGTCTCGCTGCACGATGATATCTTGCGCCCCAAGCCGCATGGTGCCGCCCAAACCCTCGATCTCTTTCTGGTCGGGGAGTTCACTGATGATCGGTTGTGGGCAGTCCGGGTCAAACTCAGAGCTTTCGGCATCGGACAGCCGCAACACATTGCGGGCAAACTCGATCACCGCAACCTGGAAGCCAAGGCAGATGCCCAGATAAGGCATCCCCTGCTCGCGGCAATACCGGACTGTTTCGAGCTTGCCCTCGACACCCCGCGAGCCAAACCCGCCGGGCACAATGACACCATCAAGCCCGTCGAACGCCCCGCTGACATTGCGGTCGTTGATATCACTGGCCTCGATCCATCGCTGCTCAATATCGGCTCCCAAATGGGCGCCGCAGTGCTCAATCGCCTTGTCAATCGAGGCGTACGCGTCACGAAGCTCAGAATACTTCCCGACGACACCGATCGTCAGAGGCAGCTTGTCCTTGCGGGTCAGCCGATGGACGAAGGTCCCCCATCGCTCGCGGGCAATATCCTCACCAGCAGCATCAACCCTCTCATGCAGACGGAGCAATGAAAGGATCTCGCGGTCGAGGCCCTCATGGCGCATCTCGTCTGGGATGGTGTAGATGCTCGGCCGATCATGCATTGAAAAGACCCGCCGAAGCGGGACATTTGAGAACATGGCGATCTTTTCCATGACCTGCTGCTGGACCTGATTCGTCGCACGGCAGGCAATGAGGTGGGGCTGGATCCCCGCTTCGAGGAGCCGTTTGATCCCCAGTTGGGCGGCCTTTGATTTCTGCTCGCCAAGTGTGGGCGGCTCGATGACATAGGTCAGAGCGACAAAGCAGACCGAGTCCGGCCCCTCCTCAAAGGCCAACTCGCGCAATGCCTCGATATAGAGCCCATTTTCATAGTCGCCGACCGTGCCCCCAACCTCGACGAAAACAACATCCGCGGGCCGTTGTCCATCGCCCCGCAGGGCAAGCTCGCGCAGACGGCGTTTCACTTCGCCAGTGACATGCGGGATCATCTGGACATCTCGCCCGAGATAGACCCCGTGCCGCTCGCGGTCGAGGATGTCTGAATAGATCCGCCCGCTGGTCGTGAAGTTGTGGGTGGTCAGGTCCTGATCGAGGAGGCGCTCGTAGGTGCCTAGGTCCATATCGCACTCGGTGCCGTCATCGAGCACGAAAACCTCGCCGTGACGGTACGGGTTGAGCGTGCCCGAATCGATATTCAGGTAGCCCTCCATCTTGATCGGCGCGACGCTCAGCCCCTTGTCCTTGAGCATCTTGGCGACACTCGAGGCGAAGATGCCCTTGCCAAGCCCGCTCATCACGGTGCCAAGCACGACGACATATTTGTGGCGGCCCTTGCGGTATCCTTCGGGCATTGGTGAGTAAAACTCGGTCGAGGCGGTCGTCTCTCCGAGTGAGGCAAGCAGGTCTGAACCTGACCGCCCCTGGCGAGTCTCACCCGGGGTACTGGCGTGGCGTTTCCGCGGATCCCGATTCGAGCCGTCCTTGGTGGGCATGGAACATCGTATCATGTTTTTGTGTTTTGACAAGTCCTGCCCCTCGCCCGCCCTGCATTCCCCCTCATCAGGAGACCACCCCACATGACCCGCCACCCCCTGCTGATGGCCTCGCTGGCTTCATTCCTCGTGATCTTTGGCTGTGCTTCGAGTGCCCTGGCCCAGCGAGGGAGTGGGGGTGGGGGTGGGGGTTCGCTCCGATTTGATGAAGAAACCGGGCGAGACCTGGCAAACTGGCTCCCCCACCGCGACTTTGACCACACCCACATGCTCCTCGAACTCGACTTCCCCGACTTTGAGAACCAAGCAAGGGCGATCGCCCGCTGCTCGCTGACGATGACCCCCATCGGCACCCCCCGTGACTCGGCCCGCCTGGATGCTCAGGGCATGGCCGTCTCCAGCGTCACGCTTGATGGACACTCCCTCTCCTTCACCCACGAAGACGATGAACTCCACATCGACCTGCCCGAGACCGTCGGGCTCGGCGAATCGATCACCCTCGTCATTGACTACACGCTCGAAAAAGCCCAGATGAAGCCCAATGGCGAGGGGCTCTCGTGGTCCCCACCGACCCGGAGAGCCAAAGGCCTGAGCGAAGAAGTCCCCATGCTTCACACTCAGGGCGAGCCCGAGTATGCCCGCCAATGGTTCCCATGCTTTGACCACCCAAACGAGCGGCTTGCGACTGAACTGATCGTCACGGTCCACGATGGGTACGAGGTGGTCTCAAACGGCGAGCTACGCAGCCGAGAGAAACAACCCGACGGCCGGGTCCGGTGGCACTGGGACCAGGCCCTGCCCCACGCCCCCTATCTGGTCTCCCTCGTCATCGGCAAGTTCGATGTCGTCGATCTTGGAGGTCCAGACTCCGCCCGCCCGGGCCTGCCTATGCAGGTCTACGGCCCGGTGGGCTCTGCTGAAAGGATCGAGGCATCATTTGCCAACACCCCCGCAATGGTCGCCCACTTCGAGCAACTCTTCGATGAGCCCTATCCGTGGGCGAAGTATTCGCAAGCCATCGTCCGAGACTTTGCGGCCGGCGCGATGGAGAACACCAGCGCAACGACCTTTTTCCCCTACGCAGCGGCTGCCGAACCGGGGACACTCGACGGCATCATCGTCCACGAACTCACCCACCAGTGGACCGGCGATCTCGTGACCTGCAAATACTGGGCGCACCTCTGGCTCCAAGAGGGCTGGGCGACCTATGGGGAAGCCCTCTGGGATGAAGAGCAGGCCCGCGCTGCTGCGATCGAAGACGGCAAGACACCCGAGCAGGCAGCCAAGGCCGCGAGGAAGGCGTATCTGCGGGGCATGAGGGGCAACTTCCGGGCTGCCTCTCGGGGTGCTGCCCGCACCAGCGCCCCCGAAGACCCGGCCCTTGCCTCCAACCTGTACCGCAACCCCAACCACACCTTTATGAAGGCCAACAACCCCTACTCGCGCGGGGCGTGCGTGCTGCACATGCTGCGAGAGAGGCTTGGCAATGATGTCTTCTGGCGGGGTGTCCGGCTCTACTTGGACCGCTACAAGTTCACCGCTGTCGAGACCGACGACTTCCGTAAGGTGCTTGAAGAGGTTTCCGGCGAGAGCCTTGAGCGGTTCTTTGCCCAGTGGGTCTATCGGGCAGGCGCGCCCCGAGTTGATATTGCGCTCGACTGGGAGGCCCGGTCCGATCAGGAGAATGGCCCGGGCACACTGACGATCACACTCAAGCAGGTCCAGACCATCAACGCCGACAACCCGGCGTACGCGATGGTCGTGCCGCTCTTCTTGAAGTTTGAGGGTGGGCCGGGGCACTATGTCTATATCGACACCGACCAGCGCGAGGTGGTCGAGAGCTTTGACCTCGCCCGGCCGCCCACCGACACAGTGATCGACCCGTACAACTGGAACATCCTCAACGCCAAGATCACGCGAGATATTGGGGAGCCAACCGAGGAGGCGAATGCAGAGGTCAAGGCTCCACTTTGATGACGAGACAAGTCCTCGTGTTTGATGAAGAGTCGTGTGCCGTGGGACCGGCTTCCAGCCGGTGTGTATTCCCATGGTGCTGTCTTCCAGCCGATGCGCACCGCCTGGTAGGCGGTCCTATGGTTTCTACTCGCCCGAGTGACGCCGGACGAACGCCTCGTACTGGGCCTCGGTGTCGATCCCCACATGGTGGGCCTCGGTGATCGCTACCGCTATGGTGTAGCCGTGCTCGAGCACCCGGAGCTGTTCGAGTCTTTCAGTCTGCTCCAGCGGTGTCTCGTGCAGCGTGACATACTGCCGAAGGAACCCCGCCCGGTAGACATAGAGCCCGACATGCTTGAGCGGCCCGGCGACTCCCCCACCCCCACTCCCAATGCCCGCACCATCTCGATCGTGCGGGATCAGGCTGCGAGAGAAGTACATCGCCAACCCCCGACAATCAACAACTACCTTCACAATGTTGGGATCACCCGGCTCCTGCCCCGGTCCAAAGGGTGAACCAATCGTTGCCACCTCGGCCCCGCCCGCAAGCAGCGTCTCAACCGCCAGGTCGATCACCCCCGGGTCGATCTCCGGCTCATCGCCCTGGATATTGACCACCACCGTCTCATCTCGCAGACCGAGAATATCGGCGGCTTCGGCGAGACGGGCCGTGCCATTGGGGTGGCTTTTCGAGGTCATCACGACCTCGCCGCCACACGCCCGGACCGCCTCGGCGATCTCCTCGGTGTCTGTCGCCACCACCACCCGCTCGATCCGCGTGCTCCTGCCCGCGGCTTCGAGCGTGTGAGCGATCAACGGCGTGCCCGTCGCGTCGGCGAGCATCTTGCATGGGAACCGCGTCGAGCCCAGCCTCGCCGGGATGATCGCCACGATCGGGGTCTCTGCGTGTCTGGTGTCCGGTGTACCCATGCGGTGCGCTGCCTCGCTCCTCGCAAGCCCCCCGGGGGAGGGTCAGCCCTGCTTGAGTTCGCGCACAAGCTGCTTAAGTGCCTCACGCCGATCGCGGATATCACGATAACTGAACTGCTCAATCGCGATCGCAGAAGCCAGCTTCTCGGCTTCTTCGGCTGCGGCCAGGTCTCGATCGGCCATGGCTTTCGATTCTAATGCGCACAGCAGCCCGTACCGCAGCTCGAGTTTGATCTCTGTACTGGGCGCAGACTTTGCGTCGAGTGCCTGCTGATATGTCGCGATCGCCTCGTCGTTCCACTCCATCGCGTAGAACGACCGCCCCAGCAAGCTCAGTGCCTGCGACCGGAAGCGGGCATCGCCCTTGGCTTCCTGGAGCAGCCCGATCGCGTTGTCATACTCCTGTGCCTCAAAGTATCGCTTGCCAAGCTCAAACTTCAACGGCAGGTCGGTCGGGTATGCCTCGACCGCTGCCGACAGTTCTGAAACTTCAATCTTGAAATACTTAGCCTTGGCATCGGCATAGTCCTGCTGGGCTTTCTCATCGTCGGGCTTGGCCTCGGCCCGCTCCTGATATTGGAGCAGAGTCCGCTTGAGCTGCCGAAGCCTGATCTTGCCGGCATCCTGGCGAAACCGGAACTGCTTGGTTGCCTCAAACCCTGTCATCAGCAGGCGGATCGCCCGCTGCTCGTCTTCGGGCCTGCCTCGCTCGAGCAGCCGCTTGGTGAGCTTCTGGAGCGTGGGCATGTCGTCGGGCCGCTTCTGGAACTCTGCCTCAGCATCACTGACAAGGCGATCCATCGTTTCGTCGGTCTTGACGACCCGGTCTGCATCATCGAGCATCCGCTGCTTGTCGAGGTCCTTGATGTTGGCCCGAAAGCCACCCTCCTCGCCCGTCTTGTCAAACCCGCCCTGCCGCATGGTTGCCGAGGCGGACATATTCTTCACCTGGGTTGAGAGCGGGCCGTCGGCGGGGTCCATCTGGACGGCTGCATCACCGGCGATCACCGCCAGATCAAACGCCTCGACCGCGGCAAATGCTTCCATGAGCTTGATATAAAGGCCCTTCTTCGGCTTGCCCCGAACGAGCGCAAGGGCCTTCTCACCAAGGTAGTACGCCTGCTCGCTCAGATTGAGCTTGGCAGCCGCCTGCACCGCCTTGACCGCCAGCGAACCCTCAGAAATCTTCAGCCCCCACGCAAGAACCGCCTGCACATACCGATCGGCATCGGTCCTGCCCGCGACCGAGTTGATCAACTCCTTGCCCGGCTTGCCCTCAAAGTTGACCGCTGAGTTCAGGAAGGATTCGAGCCCGTGCATGCTTGATGGGTCCTGCCTCAGCCCGCTCAGCCAGAGCCGCATGGCGTACTCATGGCTGCCCGTGTCGCTCATGGTCTTGGCGTGCTCGAAGAACTTCTGCGCCCTCTCTGGTGAGTACCCCGTCGGTTCAGGCTGCTTGCCCTCGCTCTTGTCGCCAGAGTCATCATCCCCAAGATTCTTTCGGCCAAAGATTGCCAAGTCGCCATCCCTCGCTTTCGATACCTTCCAGTGGTCGCCAAACCCCCGAGCCACCCCGACTCCCCCCATCTGGACACGCACACGACGATCTGAGAGTCCAAGAGTGGAGCTCGATGGTAGTCGGGTATCGGAGCGGGGGGAACCGGCACCCCTCTTTCCTGACACACCTCGTGAGCACAACCACGGGATCAGAAACCCGATATCATTCCCCGATGCCCATTGATCCAGACAATCTGGCAATCGTCTATTACCCGAACCCCATCCTTCGCACCCGGTGCGAGCCCGTGCCCGAAGTGACTGATGAGGTCCGGGCGGTCTCTCGCCGAATGATCGAGATCATGCGGCAAGCCCCGGGGATCGGGCTTGCAGCCCCTCAGGTCGGTCTGCCATGGAGGCTGTTTGTCTGCCATGTCTTCCAGGACCCAGACGACAAGAACTCGAGCCCCGATGCGGACCCACCCTCGGCCACCACCGAGCCGATTGTCTATATCAACCCCGTACTTTCAGACCCCATCAGCCCGGTCGAGCGCGAGAATGAGGGATGCCTGAGCCTGCCTGATATCACAGGCGAGATCGCCCGAGCCCGCTCGATCACCATCGAGGCGCTTGATCCCGAGGGCAAACCCTTCCGCCAGACAGCGACCGGCCTCCTCGCCAGGTGCTGGCAGCACGAGGTCGATCACCTTGATGGCGTGCTGATCCTCGACCGGATGTCGCACCTCTCACGGCTGCGCGTGCGATCGGCGGTCAGAAGGATGGAGCGGGCTGAGGGAGTGCGGTGAAGACTAGCTCTCAGTGTCCATCGCCTGGATCAGTTGCCTGAGGTGCTCGCGGATGCCGTTGTGGCCGCGGTCGAGTGAGATGCCGAGCCCTTGGACCGCCTCCTTGCTGAACGAGTTGGTTGGGATTGCGGGGCTTGAGGTCTCGATCTTTGCGTCGATGCCGAGCAACTCTGCTGCCATCAAAGCCCAGTCGGCGTGCCGCGCGTAGCAATCGACAAGGTTGTATGGCTTCCCTGCTGCTGCGGCATTCCCGACCAGTGCCCCGACTGCCGCCGCAACATCATCAACATGGACAAACTTGCCGCCGCCGGGTGTGGCGTGGCGTGCGGTCATACGGAGTTCGTTGATGACCTCATAGCCATGCGAGCGTTTGAGCAGGGGGTCGATGCCGTAGACAGCGCACGGGCGGAGAGCCGAAGTATGCCGACCGGTTGCAAAGTGCTCAGCCCAGAGGTGCGCCTCGATCGCGGCTTTGTACGCCCCATAGAGCGATGACGGGCGGAGCGGGTGGTCTTCGGTAATGCAGTTGGTGCCGTCTGGAGCCCGAGTGCGAGGCATCATGTCGTGATGCACCGCGATCGTGCTGAGAAAGGTGAACTGGCGGGGCGATGAAGCATGGAGCAGTTTGATGGAAGCGTCAAGGTTGGAGCGCAGGTGGGCAGCAAGGTCCGTGGGGTCGGCCTTGAGGGGTACCCAGTTGACGCTGTTATGCACCAGGCAATCAGTACCATCAAGCAGGTCAGCCCAGCAGGTTTCGTCTGCATGATCGCCAACCACAAACCGCTCAACGAACGGCTCCACGAGATCGCGTCGGCTGGTCTCGCGTACGAGCCCGGTGACGGTGTGCCCCGCATCGCAGAGCGTCTTGGCGATCGCCGACCCTATAAAACCAGAAACACCGGTGACTGCGATTCGCATAGAACTCTCCTTTGGAGAGAAGTTAGAAGTTTGGCGTCGGAGCTCGGTAGTCGGCAATATCAATCGTGTGGAACCACTCAAGGGTCTTGAGCAGCCCCTCACGGAGAACGACCCCGGGTTCCCAGTTGAGCCGGGTTCTTGCGAGAGTGATATCAGGGCACCGCTGCCGAGGGTCGTCTGCTGGCAGGGATGTATAAATAAGTTTGGCAGAGCTGCCCGAGAGTTCGAGTACCAACTCGGCAAGTTCCTTGATGGTGTACTCGTTCGGATTGCCGAGGTTGATCGGCCCAACAAACTCATCAGGCCCTTCCATCATGCCGATGAGGCCATCGACCAGATCATCGACATAACAGAACGACCGAGTCTGGGAGCCATCGCCAAAGATCGTGATATCCGTGCCCGCGAGTGCCTGGCGGATAAAGTTACTCACCACCCGCCCGTCAAAGGGGTGCATCTTCGGGCCGTAGGTGTTGAAGATGCGGACTACACGGATATTCGTGTTGTTCTTCCGATGGTAATCAAAGAAGAGCGTCTCGGCAGCCCGCTTGCCCTCGTCATAACATGCCCGTGGGCCGATGGGGTTGACGCTGCCCCGGTAGTCTTCTGGCTGAGGATGGACATCCGGATCGCCATAGACCTCGCTTGTGGACGCTTGAAGCACCTTCGCTCGGCAGCGCTTTGCCATCCCGAGCATATTGATCGCACCCATGACCGAGGTTTTCATTGTTTTGATCGGGTTGTACTGGTAGTGCCCGGGAGCCGCTGGGCACGCGAGGTTGTAGATTTCATCAACCTCGAGGAAGACCGGGCGGGTGACATCATGGCGAATCAACTCGAAGTTAGGACGGCCAAGCAGGTGCGCGACATTGCGTTTCTGGCTTGTAAAGAAGTTGTCAAGACAGATAATATCGTGCCCGGCATCAACGAGTCGATCACACAGATGAGAACCCAAGAAACCAGCCCCGCCGGTGATAAGGATGCGTTTGATATTCACAGCCGAAACTCCATCTGCTTGCGACCGCACCCTCGCACAGCCAACATCCTACCGATCTCCAGTGTCGCCAAGCACCGATTCACGGGAAGGAATACGCAGCGTATCACCGATTGACAGGTCGTCTTGATTCCGCATCGTGCTGCGGTTTGCATTGAAGATAACTTTGGCATACCGCAGACTGCCGTAGAAGTGCTGGGCGATCTCTGAGAGCGTGTCTCCACGGACGACAATGTACTCTATAAACTCTGGAGATGGCAACTCGGGCTCGTCGCCTTGGGCATATTCACCCTGCACATTGTCAGGATCGATCGGAACGCGGATCACCTGCCCCGCGCGAAGACGAGTCGGGCTGACAAACGGGTTGGCCTTGGCGACCGCATCGGCACGCCGGATGGTGCCAAAGAACTGCCTGGCAATACTCTCGAAGGTGTCGCCACGGCGGATCGTGTACTCACGGAACTCGGGAGGAGTAACACTCGCATCGACATCGGGCAGTACAAGGTCCACACTCATCGGCTCGGGTGTTGTGCTGATATCACTGATCTTCTCAGGAGGGGGACTGGCAAGGTCCTGAGCCTCTCGACCGAGTAAGGGAGAACCCTCGCGAGTGCTGTCATCGGAGAACGAAACCCCCGCCGATCGTGTCGGCTCCCAGAGCCAATAGACACCGATCCAGATCGCAACCAGGGCAAGGAAGCCCCCTCTAACTCTGGCGGCTGCGTTGCTCATGCTCGTCTCCATCAGGCGGTTGTCATCTCACCCGTCACCGGCTCATCATCGTTCTCGACATGCCCTCGCTGCCAGACCAACGGGGCCGCGACCGCGATAGAGGAGTAGGTACCGACCGCAACACCAATGAGCATCGCGTAGGCGAAGCCTCGGACACCCTCGCCGCCAAAGATATAGAGGATGAGTATGGCAAGCAGCGTCGTGCCCGATGTAATAACAGTCCGGCTGATCGTCATGTTGATCGACTGGTTGATAACCTTGTCGGTTGCATACGGCATCCGACCGCGGACCTCTCGGATACGGTCCATGACAATGATCGTGTCGTTGAGCGAATAGCCGATGATCGTCAGCAGGGCGGCGATCATGTTAAGGTCGATCTTGAACGGCCGGATATCCAGCAGCGCAACAATACCCTGCGCAGCAGGCATGGTGTATATGATTTCGGCCATGGCGATCAGGCCGATACAGATAAGACAATCATGCACGACACAGGTGATAGCTGCCAGAGAGTACCGCACCGAGCCAAACCGGACCCACACATAGATCAGGATCAGCATCAGTGAAAGCACGACAGAGACAACGGCTTTGGCACGGAATGTTCCCGCCATCGCGGCACTAAAGCTCTGCACACTCGCAAGCGTCGTTGTCTACCCTAGCGCCTCACGGACAAGCGTCCACTCGCGTTCGGCAAGATCGGTCTCCCACTGCTGAGCGTTGACGAGGAACCCGACCGCCGGGTCTCGCACGAGGACCACCGCGGTTTCGATCGCTTCAGTCGTCCCCTCAAGCACCCGTATCTCGACGACCCGGCCTGATGTATCAGAGAAGTCCGGCTGGTCGCGCATCCGCTTCATACGGGCTTCGAGCCCCCACTTGGTGGGCAACGGATCAAAGTTCTCAAGCAGGATCGCAACCCCGCCGGTGAAGTCAGACACATTGTCGAGGTAGCGAGGTCGATTGATATCCGGGCCGAGTATCCCGCGGGGGTTGGTCAGTGGGAAGACAGGCCTGAGCCCGGGGTCATCCTCGCGTTGCCCAGTAAATGTCAACGGCGGGCGGTTGTCCAGCTGGTCGGCGAACGCCCGTGTCAGCGCATCAACAACAATCTGCTCACTGGTGATGACGCTCTTGATCATAAACTTGTCGGAAGTCACACCATCCGACTCGGGATCGAGCGGTAACACTTGCGCGCTGTGGAGGTCTGCCAGTGGGCTGTCGTCAGACGCACCCTCTGCGATCTCAAGAACCTTCCCCTCGACCTCTTTGCGTGTCATCGTGACACGATCATCCGGGTCTGATGTTGATTCATCGAGCTTGAACTGGAGCGTCACCTGCGTGCCGCCGCGGAACTCCGTATCCATCATCTCGCCGCGTTGCACAAAGACCATCGTCAGACCGAGCCCGACAAACGCTGTAGAAATGAGGATAAAGACACCTCGGAAGCGTAGCCAGTTAATATTCGGCTCAAACGCCCGTTCAAGCGCCGGTACCGCAGAGGGCAACATCTTGATGTGGGTCATCAGCTTGAACTCAAGGAGCAGGTTGAAGATCAACCGACTCACGACGAGCGCCGAGAACATAGTCGTGACGACACCGACACCGAGGGTGATGGCAAAGCCCTTGATCTCCTGCGTGCCGACATTGGCAAGCACGATACAGACGATCAGGTTCGTCACATTGCCATCGATGATGGATGACATTGCCTTTGAGAACCCAAGCCTGACCGCGGCCTTTGTATCCCTTCCCTCGCGGAGTTCTTCGCGGATACGCTCAAAGATAAGGACATTCGAGTCCACCGCCATACCGAAGGTGAGGATAATCCCCGCAATACCCGGGAGGGTAAAGGTCGCAGAAAGGGTGGACATGATGCCCATGATGAAGATGGCGTTGCAGGCGAGCGCAACAACCGCGATTACGCCGCAGCGGAAGTAATAGAACATCATAAAGAGCGACACGGCAATCAGCGCGATGACACCCGCACCAAGCCCCTGCCTCAGATAATCGAGCCCGAGGTTTGGCCCGATCGCGTTTCGGCTGATCGGGGTGGGCGAGAGCTTATTCTGCAACGATCCGGCATTGAGGACGCGGATGATGTAGGTAAGTTCAGTCTGGCTGAAATCACCCATGATCTGCCCCTGACGGGAGATCCGGCTGTTGAGGTTGGGCGCGGTGTAGACCTGGTCATCAATCAGGACCGCCATGCTGTCACCGACATGTGCTTCGGTGAGTTGCCCGAGCAGGTTTGCCCCGCGCGGGTCCATCTTGAAGTTGATCGCAGGCCGACCGAGTTCATCGGCACCCTGGTACGCACTGGCCACCCGCCACCCACGGTATGAATCTGGTGTCAGGGCCGAGCCACGGACATCCCAGCAGAGCATGTAGTATTCGCCGTCGTATTCTTCGACGATGTAGTCCCTGCCCCCACTCGAAAAGTACCCCGCAGGATCACGCTCGAGAAACTGCATATCCCTGACATCGTTGTACCAGTTCTCGATCTTGTTGATCTTGAACCACGCCCTGTCCGAGGCGCGGGCAGCCCGAGGCCCCTCCTCTCGCAGCAACTCACGGAGCAGATTCTCCTCGGGAAGGTCGGTCCCGGCATCGACCGTGATCCGGAAACTCAGCACACCCGATGCCCTGAGCATCCGCTCAAGATCGGCAGGGTCATCAAGGGTTGTGCGGATCGATTCGTACGCCTTAAACTTGGCAACGATCGCGTCGAGTTGGGCTTTTTGCGTCGGGTACTCGTAGCCGAGCCGTTTGAGGGCGCGAGTTCGAGCCCCGGCAATTTCTGCCTGCTCACCGGTCTGTGGGTCATACAGCCGCTTGACATCATCAGGCAGCCGGAGGGCATTGCGGATTTCATTCGCGCTGAGTGAATGGCCAGAGACCTCTACCCTCGCTTCTTCATACGCGATCTCAGCATCGGCAGCCTCGCTCGCAAGTTGCAACAGAGTCTCGTCATCGGCCTGCTGCTGCACGGCTTCGTCATAGGCATTTCGCATATGCAAGGCGGTGTCCGCTTTTTCCGCCAACGCGACCAACGCACTCAGCCGCGACGGATCGCCACCAGCAAGTTTCTCAAACTCAGCGGCTCGCTCTTCAGGAGGGAGAGACATCGCCCGGTCGATCCGCTCGGGTGCCATCCGACTCGCATCGATCTCGTCAAGCATCGCCTCGATCTCGGCCTTGGCAGCTTTGACATTCTCACCGGGCAGGGGCATCGTGATCTCGATGCGGTCTCTGCCCTGAGGCACCATCGCGATGTCATACAGGTTTTTGGGATCGACGCGGTCTTTGAGCACATCGATGACGGCTGCCAGCACTTCACGGGAGTTGTCGCCCGGCCGCATATCAACGGAATAGACGAGTGTCACACCGCCTCGGAGGTCCTTGCCCAGCTTGAGCTTTTTATCCGGGGGTGTCGCAGCCCAGACCGCCAAAAGCAAGAGAACGATAACCAACGCAACCTTTGTCCAATACTTCTGCATGCTTGTATCAACACCTCATGTGACGGCCCTGGGGCTCGCCGGGTGGAAAGGAAACTCAACCTGCCTCGGCGATGACCTCGTCCTTGCTCTCTGACTTTGCCGACTTCATCACCCGCTGCACCGCGTTGCGGGTGAAGTGGCACTTGGCCCCGCTGACATCATCGAGCCGAAGCACGATCGAATCATCGCGCAGCTCGTGGACCGTACCGATCATGCCCCCGAGGGTGAGCACCTTGTCACCCCGCTTGAGCGACGCGAGCATCTCGGCTGTCCGCTTCTTCTCACGCCGACCAGACATCATGGTCGTAAAGACCATGAAGATCATCACCAACGCAAGCATCAGAAACAGCGGATTGAACAACCCGGGCTGAGGCGTATTGCCCGCTCCACCGACCCCTCCCCCACCCGGTGCCGCCTGTCCCTCCCCAGTCACTGGCGGCCCGCTGCCGATTCCCGGCACGCTGTTTGGGAGCGGTGCCCCGTCCTGGACAACCCCGAGCGTAAGTGCCGGCCACATTGTCATCGCGTCTTCCATGCGGTGCTTTCGCCTCCTCGCGTCAGCCGGGCTGACGATCCGGTATTGGTCAGGCTCCCCGGGTGCTCACGCTCCCGGGTGGGCCGGTCTGCCTCTCGACAGGGATAGCCATCGCCGCCCGGGGCCATTCTCGGGCGAAACCCAGCCAATCATCTTCCGCGATCGCCCGGCGAATGTCCAACATGAGCCTCTGGAAGTGCCACAGATTGTGCAGGCTCAGCAGAATCGGACCGAGCATTTCCCCCACGAGGAACAGATGCCGGAAATACGCCCGGCTGAACGGCTGCCCGTCCGGGGTCGCCAATCCATGAGCCCCAGGATCGCACGCCGCACACCCGCACCCTACCTCGATCGGCCCAAAATCCTCCGTATGGCAGGCATTCCGGAGCCGAAGCGTCCCCTCGCGCACAAACGCCTGGCTGTTCCTCGCGTTCAGTGTCGGCAGCACGCAATCGAACATATCCACCCCCGCAAGCACCGCCGAGACCAGGTCCCGCTCATACCCCACCCCCATGAGGTATCTGGGTTTTTCCTCCGGCAGCAGGGCCGCAGTGTGGCGAGTGACTGCCGCGATCGCCTCGGCGGGCTCCCCCACTGCTACGCCCCCGATCGCATACCCCGGCAGCTCGACCCCCACCACCCGCTCAGCCGACCACGACCGGGCATCGAGGTCCGTCCCTCCCTGGACGATCCCGAGGAGCGCCTGCTCCTCCGGCCTCGCGTGGGCTGCCTTGCACCGTTCGAGCCACCGGATCGTCCGCTCATTGGCCACCCGCAGCCGGGCCGCGTGGTCATACCCCCTGCCCTTGGCCGAATCCCGCATCGCCGCCTGTCGCAGCCGCGTCTGATTGCTCGGACCAGATGCCGGGTCCATCGAGGGCGGGCAGTCGTCAAAGGCCATGATGATGTCCGCCCCGATCGCGTTCTGCGCCTCGATCGACCGCTCCGGCGTCAGCCGCACCGCCGAGCCGTCCACGATCGAGCGAAAAGTTACGCCATCGTCATCAATCGCGTTGATATCCGCAAGCGAGTACGCCTGATAGCCGCC
>JAJRZG010000071.1 GCA_024275365.1 Planctomycetota bacterium
CAGGATCTCGATCGCGGCTTTGAAGAGTTGCCATGCCCGCCGGTAGCGTTCAAAGTAAGTGCTCCGGGCGGGCCAGGACCTGAGCCCGAGCCGCTTCTTTACTTCGTGTGCGTGTTGTGTGAGGTACTGGTACTGCGACGATTTGGACTTGCGGCGTTTGAGCACCGCGGTGAAGATCAACACAGCGATCTGCCAGTCGCTATACTCGAATGGATGCCCCGGCCCGGTTCGTGGGCACTGCTTTTGTGCTGCTTTGCAGAACGGGATGGCCATCTTAACCAGCGTCCCCAACCGTCTGCCCTCCATGGCATGACGCATCGCTTGAGCCTCCTGAAACAGGGTGCGAGAGTTCACACAACCCTATGAGGCTCAAGCATTTACAGCCAGATGAATAGTCGGACAGCCTGATGCAAAGCCATGACCATGCCACACCTCGCTCCCCCACCTACGAGGGATCGCTCCATCCACACACGGTGTCGAGTGCAAGTCGCCCCCGCGCCAGCGATGGCGCATTAGCCCGATGCACATACCCGATCAGCCGATACAGCAGGTATTGCCCCGCCGGGTTGTCGTGATCGAGCGTGCTGACAGCAAGAAGCCCCGACCCGACCCGGGCGGAAAAAACCTGATCCCAGATTTCGGGCGAGGCTTTGTCGTGCGTGAATACCAGTCGGACGATCGGTTCAACTGCATCAGCAAGCCCAAGCTCCTGCGTCGGCACAGCCCTGCACGACCACCGGTTGAGATCAAGCCCCAGCGTATCAAGCACCCATGCGCTCTCGCCCGTGCCGAGCATCGTGTCGCGCTCGCCGTTGCCCGCCTCGTCGATCTGTGGTACCTGGCCATAGAGATTGACCCATCTGGTCGGCGGACTCCCCGCAGCTTTGGACACCAACAGCACAACACGCCCGCCGTGCTCAAGGTGCCCCAGCGTGCGCTCGGTGAGGCGGGTTGTGACAATGGTCAGGTGATCGATGCGCCGCCCTGCCTCATTATCCCGCCACTCCGGCGTTGCGGGGAGCAATCCAGCAAGGTCGGGCAAACGGGGCTTCCATGACGAGCACGCAAGCGCCCAGCCGCTGCTGTAGCGTTTCTCCTCAAAGTCGGGCTCTCGCTCGGCATCGGTAAAGGGCGCGACCGCATCGCAGAAGACCCCCTCCGGCGTGTCGTGACACTTCGGAAACGCCCACAACCGCCACTCGTTTGGCTCCACGCCCTCGGCTTCAGCCCGGCAGCGGACCATGACCGGGTGCGTCCCGGAGGATGGATCCAGCTCGAATCGAGCAAACTCGACCTCCCCGGGTTCGACCCGCAGCTTGATCTCGGCGCGTGGGAGTTCGATCTCTGCTCCCTCGGTCTCGACCCAGCACCGCAGCCGGACGACACCCTCGAATGGGCGATCGCCAAAGTCGCTCATCCCCAACTCGGCGGGGACGGATTCATCGCCCATAAGACCAACGGCATACCCGGGTGTGCGGAGCAGGAGTGCCCGTTCGCTCAAGAACGGCTTGAGTTGCTCAGCGCTAAACCGCCACCTCCCGAGATCATCCTGGAAGCCGCACTGGCAGGTGGAGACATCGCGGAGGTGGTTCATCACCCAACCTGCGTTCTGCGCGCGCGAGCGGAATACCTCGCATTGGAGCTTGCGTTGGGCGAGGCTGAACGCGTCGCCGTGCACACGCAGGCGGGCGAGGGCCGAATCGCCAAAGCGGGCGAGCAGCTCCCGCTCGAACTCCATAAAGCCGTCGAGCGCCTTGGGACTCCACCACGGCCGCTCGTCGCCGAGATTCTCAAGCAGCGCAGCAGTATCGGGCCAGCTCGTGCCGATGATCGTCTCGCCCATGACAAACGGCCGCGGCGGATGGGCGTTAAGTTGCTCTTCCATGTCGTCGAGATAGCACACCCACCTGCCCGAGTTGTCGTAAGTATGCTCATCAAACAGGTCCATCCGTTCGGTATCGCTCCACTCAAGGAACCCGGTCTGCACCTGCAGCAAGGTGCTCGGCAGTTCCTCGCGCCCGCGACCCCACCACCACTTGCCAAGCGCAGCATCAAAGCACTCGTGCTCACAGGTGGCGCTAACGAGGACGACCGAAGGGTGCTGTCGATCGAGCCGGAAGAACTCATCAAAGAGCCGCCGGTAATCATCCATGTGTGAAGCATCCATCGCCGACTTCCAGACCGGGTGGATCTGCCACAGCAACATGCCCGTTTCGTCGGCAATGTCGTAGAAATATTCGGGTGGATAGACCATGCAGACACAGACGCAGTTAAACCACCTCGCTCGCAGTTCTGTGAACCTCTCAACGAGTTCCTCGCGCGTGGGGGCCGGGGTGATATGCTCGGGCTAGACGCACCAGTCGAGCACGCCTCGGATAAGCAGCGGTTTACCATTGAGCAGGATGCGGCGGTTGTCGCGGCCGCCGATTGTCACTGTGCGGAAAGCGAATCTCGCGATTGCCTCGTCGCGGTAGGCGATGCCACTTGTGCGCACAGTCGCGTGGATATTGCCCAGAATCGGATCCTCGGGCGACCAGTGATGGACCCGCTTGCACCGGAAGGGAACCTCCACAGACGCAACCCCCAGCGGGATCGTCACCCTCCCCCGCTGCTGCCGACCCGTGCCGGGTTCAACAAGAATCACCTCCGCAGCCCCTTCAGCCTGATGCGCATGGAGTTCCACGCGCACACACACTTCGCCGGTCTCTGCATCAGCGTGGGCCGACACGCCGTTGGGACGGACTGCAATCGCTCCCGTCACCCGCACACTCACGCCCCCCCAGATGCCGCCGTGCTGGAGGCCGAGAACATCGTGGAAGCCCTTTGTGATGTGCCCACCCCAGGGCTCCTTGCCGACGGTCACGGGTGGGGAACCCTTGATCTCATCAACCCGGCAGACGATCTCGCAGCGCTCGCTCCCCCCGAGTGCATCGGTGATATCAAACTCGAAAGGCACAAAGTCGCCCGTGTGCTGCCCGACCTCGATGCCGTTGACCCACACCCGGCAGTCGGTCGCAACCGCACCAAAGCGCAACCAGATTCGCTGCCCACCACCTCTCCCCCCAGTGGGGTGGGCATCTCGCCCGCCCGCCTCTTTCTCGGTGGGGTGGGCGTCTCGCCCGCCCTTCAGCCACTTCTTCGGCAAGCGGGCACGACGACGGTACCAACCGACACCATGGAACGATTCGCCCAGCACTTTCTGCCAGGGCTCATCGGCTCTGCACGAAACCCACCCGTCTTTGGGCGGCGTCTCCCACCACTCCTGCCCAAGCCCGACATCCTCGGGATCGGGGCGGAGTGTCCATCGCCGGAGGAGTTCGAGTTGGCGGGTGCCCATTGTGTCTCTCCACCAAAGCGTAGAAGATAGTGTCACCGGAAGATGGCACGCCCCGAAAGAGACCGTCCCCGACTGGGTGCCGTGGTCTGAGTGTCGCGCAGCGATACGAAGGCCACGCGGAGGCTTCGGAAACTCGGGACACCACAGATACTCCGCGTGGCCTTCGCCCGAAGCGGGCTCAGACCACGGCACCCACGCGAATCCGAAAAACTACACCCGAACCCGTTCAGCTTCCACGACCAGCTCTTTGCACCGCTTCGGGTCGGGGGCGTTGGACCAGAGGCCCTCGTGTTTGATCCACGACCCCACGATCAGCGCATCGGCGTGCTCATAGAGCCGCCCGAGCTGCGCGGGCTCAACACCCGACCCGACCCACACGGTCACGCCAGCCACCGCCTTGACGCGGTCAACATCAGTCGGGTCGGTCGGCGAGCCGGTGAAGGCACCCGTGACGATCAGCCCGTCAGCACCACAAAACTCGGCGGTGTGCGCACAATCTTCGATCGAGATATCACCCGTGATCGCGTGCGAGGCGTGCTTCTTTTTTATGTCGCACATGATGCGGATATTCGTAGCACCGATCGCGCGACGGTATCGCAGCAACGCCCCGGCTGCTGCCTCAGCTAGCAGCCCCTCGTCAGCCACATGCGAATAGACGAAGTTCTCACACCGGATAAACTGGGCTTCGGCTGCCTGAGCGATTGCCAGCGCCTCGTGCTCGCCACCCGAGAGCACCTGGATGCCCAGAGGCAGGTCGATTGCGCTGGCAACCTCGACCGCGACGCGGGTCATGGCCGCTGTGATCTGAGGCTGCTGGCGGCCATGCACATAAGGACGGTCGTGCATGTTCTCAAGAATCACCCCGTCAAAGCCGGTGTCGGCGAGGAGCGTTGCCTCGGTAACCGCGCGCATGGCGAGCATGGGGATGGTGTCCTCGCTCTGTGGCGTGCCGGGGAGCGCGCCAACATGGACCATGCCGATGAGGGCTTTCGCTCGGAGTGTTGTTGGGTTGGATTCGGTCATCAGTCTCTCGCTTGTATCAAAAAAGAAATGTTGGAATCGCTCGTCATGACCACGCCGAGCCGAGGCCATGCCACCCAAGACAGCCCCACCGGCTGGAAGCCGGTCCCACGGTCAGATCGTCTCTAAGGCAAGAGTACGCCCGCAATCGAGGCGGTCATCCAGCTTGCCAGGGCACCGCCAGCCATTGCCCGCAGGCCGAGAGAGGCGAACTCCGCCTTGCGGCTGGGGGCGAGGGCGGAGAGACCACCGATCTGGATGGCGATTGAGGGGAAGTTGGCAAAGCCGCAGAGTGCATACGCAGCAATGGCAGCCGACCGGTGGCCGAGCTGTGCCTCGCCGCCAGTTGTCCCCGCTCTCATGTCGGCTGCCAAGTGCCCGTAGGCGATGAACTCGGTCACGACCAGTTTCTCGCCGAGCAGTGTGCCGAAGAAAGAACACTCCTTCCACGGCACGCCCATCGTCCAGGCAAGCGGGGCGAGCAGCCACCCGAGCATGACTTCGAGTTTGAGCGTCTCGATCCCGAGGGCATCGAGGGCCATGCGGGGCAGGCCGACCTGTCCTAGCCCCCCGAGCATCATGTTGACCAGAGCAAGCAATGCCACAAACGCGACGAGCATGGCGGCCACATTGAGGGCGAGCCGAAGGCCATCGGTTGCGCCCGCAGCCGCGGCATCGAGCGTGTTGCGCGTCTTTCGCTCGACATCGGTTGAGCGTAACCCTTCATCGAGAGGTATTTCTCGCTCGGGAACAATGATCTTGGCCATCACAAACGCAGCCGGTGCCGAGAGGACGCTGGCGGTGATGAGGTGCCTGATAAACTCAAGCCTCGCGGGGTCGTTTGGGTCATCACCCCCGAGCATGGCGACATACGCCGCGAAAACACTGCCGGCGATGGTCGCAAAGC
>JAJRZG010000072.1 GCA_024275365.1 Planctomycetota bacterium
ACCTGCGGCAAGCTGGCTGCGTATCTGAAAAAACGCGGGCGGAGCGTCATGCTCTGCGCGGCCGATCTCCAAAGGCCAGCCGCGGTCGAGCAGCTCGAGATCGTCGCGCAGCGCGTCGAGGCCGAGGCACCCGGCGGTGCGCAGGTCCACTTCTATGGCGAGCCGGATAAGTGCGCCGAGTACGGCAAAGCAATCGGCGTCGCGGTGCAGGTTTGCCGAAACGCTCTCAAGGAGGCCCGCAAAAAGAGTGTCGATGTGCTCATCCTCGACACCGCCGGTCGGCTGCATGTCAATGACGAGCTGATGGGCGAGTTGCAACAGGTCAACCGTGCCCTCACGCCGCAGCACATCTTCCTCGTCGTCGATGCGATGACCGGCCAGGACGCGGTCAACAGTGCCAAGGCCTTCCACGACCGGCTCGAAATCGACGGGGTCATCCTCACCAAGTTTGACTCAGACACCCGTGGCGGTGCTGCGCTTAGTGTCAAAAAGGTCACCGGTGCCCCGATCAAGTTCATCGGCACCGGCGAGAAATGGGACGCCCTCGAAGAGTTCCATGCCGAGCGCATGGCCGGGCGAGTCCTGGGTATGGGCGATGTCGTCAGTCTTGCCGAGAAGGCGGCTGAGGAGGTCAGCGAGGAAGAAGCCCAAGAGCTCGAAGCCAAGATGGCCAAGGGCGAGATGACGATGGAGGACTTCGTCAAGCAGCTCAGAACGCTCCGCAAAATGGGGCCTCTCAAGCAGATCCTCGGCATGCTCCCCGGCGTCGGCTCGGCCCTGCAAGATGCCCACATCGACGACAAACAACTCGACCGCGTCGAGGCCATGATCGGCTCGATGACGAAGAAAGAACGACAGTCTCCGGGCATCATCACTCTCAGCAGGCGCAAGCGCATCGCCAAAGGCTGCGGCGCAAAGCAGGAAGAAGTCGGTCAGCTCGTCAAGCAGTTCGAGGGGATCAACAAGCTCACCAAGACCATGGCCAACATGAGCGCCAAGCAAAAAGTCGCGGCTGTCAAAGGCATGGGCGACGGCATGGATGGCCTCATCCCCGGGATGCAGGGCATGCCCGGCCTCCGCGCCAAAGGCTCGACCAAGAGCGGGCGAGGAAAAGGCTTTAAATCTCGAAAGAAACGACGATAGAGCACCTTGCGTCAATATGTTCCTGTGTGCCACGGCTCTGTGAGCCGTGCTCCCTCTCCTCTCTCTTCTTCTTCTGCTGCTACTCGACTTTTCCGGTCCCCCTTGCACCACCGCACGGCCGACACGGCCGTGGCACACAGAACTTGATCATGCAAGGTACCCTCAATGGCTCTTGGCTACTCCCGCCCAATCGGCAAAAAATCCTTCTCCCGACCCTCGGCCCAATCCTTAAACCTCGGCCAGAAAACCTCCTGAATCAAAATCTTCAGGCACGCTGCGATCGGGATCGCAATCAACAACCCGAAGATTCCAAACAGCACGCCCCCCGCCAAGGACGCAAACAAGATCGTCGGCGTGTCCATCCCCGTGCCCTTGCCCTGAATCTTCGGTGTCAACACATAATCATCCATCGCCTGCCCGATGAAGTAGATCGCTGTCGGCGCACCAATAAACCACCACCACTCACCGCGAACCCCGCCATACCCCTGTGACGCAAGCAGCACAATCGAGACCGGCACGCCAACGAGCGCAAGGTAGGGCACAATCGAAAGCACCGCCACCACAGGCCCAAGCAAAAACGCCGCCGGCACGCCGATGATGAAATACCCGACGGTAAAGATGATCGACTGGATAAACGCGATCGTCAGCCGCCCGCGGATAAACGCGCTGATCACGCCATGAAACTTGGTCGCCAGATCGACAACCATCTCCCGATTCTTCTCCGGCAGCAGGCTCGTGCCAAACCCCTTGACCTGTACCCACCCCGTCGAGAGAAAGAAGAAGAAAAACGCGGTCAAAAACCCCATAAAGAGCAGCCCGAACACACTCCCAAAGAACCCGACTGTCGAGCGCACCGCCCCCGCCCCAAAGGTTGCGATCTCCTCGGCGTTCGCCTTGAGCCAGTTCTGCACCGCGACAAACGCATCATCAAGCTCGCTCTTCTCGACGACAAACTCGGCCACCCCCCGATAGGTCTTGCTCGCCTCGGCTTCCACAACATCAAGCTCCGCCTCATACGACGCCTCATGCGAAGCCAGTGCCGTCCGTATCGCCTCAACCTCCGCCTCGGTCGTCGGCTCCTCACCCTCCACCGGGTTGGCTGCTCTCTCAACAGCCGCCGCCAGTTGCGATTCGAGCCGTTGCATCTCCTTGCCCTGCACGACCGCCTTCCCGGTGATACCGACCTTTGTCGAAACGCCCGAGACCAAATCCACCGACTGCGCAACACCCAGCGTCAACCCAAGCACACCCGGGATCACCACAAGCAGAATGGCCGCCGCCATCACCGCTGTCACTGCTTTCTGCCGCACCAGTCCCGTCTTCTTCATCACCCACCCGATCACCGGCTCGAACAGGTATGCAAGCAAGATCGCCAAGAGCAACGGCACCGTCACCACGCTGATCTTCTGCCCAAGCAGCAGCAACCCAAGCACACCCAAAAATACCAGCACATCCCGCACGCCCTGGATCTGCCACAGGTGGAGCGACATCCAGTCCGTCTTCCCATTCGCGGGTGCGGGTGCGGGTCTCGATTTCGGCACAGCATCGGTGTCGGGTTTCTTCGTCATGCGAACATGATACAAAGATTCCCCATGGGCAGATTCTGCACCAAAGATTCATGCCCCAAGTGAGCCGCCCCCGCGTCAGTCTCAGGCCAAGGCAGCAGGATCGAACGCCTCTGCAAAGTCATAGACATTGGCAAAGTCTTCCGGCGTGTCCTCGTCGGTCTTCCGCATCAGCCCCACCTCGACCATCGCAAAGACGATCCGCCCGAAGTCATCGGTCGAGCGGAGCCCCCAGTGGTCGAGCACCGTCCGCGCCAGGCGGCCGTACTTCTCGATTGCATAATCCCGAAGTCCAAGGCAGAGCTGCTGCCCGCTGACATGCTTCGATTCGTCCGTGTCGTCTCCGACCTGCCCCTCGCCGTGGGTCATCTCGACGGCGTGCGCGAGCCCGTCTCGCACAAACTGAAACGCTTCACGCGGGAACGGCCCCGCGATCTTCCGCATCATCTGCCAGTCAACATGAATCGTCTCAGACACCGCACAAACTCCGTTTCAATCGTGCCGGGCGAGCCCCGGCCACGCACCATTCTAGACACCCAACCAACCCCACCCTCAGAAATCTCGCAGCCGTGGTCGGCTCCCGTACGGCGACCCCGCCACGCCAAACCGCAACGCCCGCCGGGTCCACTCGTTGTCCCCGCTCAGCCCTATTCGTGGCCCGGAGGCAATCTGTTCATCGGATATCGCCTCCATTTTTCTTCGCTCGATGTGCAGCGCCCCCACTCCCACCCCCACGCCTTCCTGCCCACCTCGCGTCAGGTCCAACCCATCGAGCCCCCGATCAATCCCAAACGCCTGGCAGAGCTTCGCCGGCCCCGAGCACAAATCTGCATCCGTCAAAGGCTTCTGCACCTTCCCCTCGCGCAGCTCCCGCATCCGCGAGAGCCCCTCCACAGGCTCGACCGCCCGCAACAGCACCGCCACCGGCTGCCCCTCGCGCCCTGCCGAGATGTTCATGCAGTAGTGCATGCCGTAGGTGAAATAGACATACGCCGTCCCCGCTGGCCCCCACATCGACTCGTTCCTCGCGGTCCGCCGCCCGCCGAATGTGTGACTCGCCCGGTCCTCGACCCCCAGATACGCCTCGGTCTCGACGATCACCCCCGAAAGCCGCTCGCCACTGGGCAGTACCCGCACAAGCCGACACCCAAGCAGCTTCCGTGCAAGCGTCTGGGCATCGGTCGCAAAGAATCGGCGTGATATCGGCTCCATCCAACAAGCCTATTCCCACATACGGATCTGCTCCCCTCCCCAAACGCCCAGCCATCCCAATGGCTGGGCTTGGACCCCTCCCCCCTCCCCCCCTCACTCCATTTCCTCATCTACTCCAAGCACCAACAACCTCGCCTCTGCCTCCGAGGCCAGCATCCGCTCCATCGCCCCAAGTCCATTATCCGTCCCCGATACATCTATCCCCACTACACCCATCGGCCTTGCCCCGACACCCAGTGAGCACGCCTCCGCATTCCACCCGAGCGCCCGGCAGCCGTTGACCGTCAGCATCCGAAGCAACGATCCCGCATCCGCCCCATCACGGCGATACAACAACCTCGCCTCCTCCAGCACGCTCAACCCTGTTCCGTTATCCCCATCCACGCCCCTCGGCAGGTTCACAATCGAGTCGGTCCCCAGGCACACATTGATGCCCGCATCGAGCATCTCGCGGTAGCGGTGCGGGCCAAAGTGCGAGGGGGCATCGAAATACGCACTCGCGCGCGGGCAATAAACCACGCTCACGGCAGCACAACTCTCCCCGGTGGCACGGCTCTCCGAGCCGTGCGCCTCCCCATACTCACAAGCTCGCCAATGTGCAAGAGTCTCAATCGCACGGCCCGGTTCAGCCCCAAGATCGTTGAGGTGCGCAAGCACAAAGGGCACCTCACCGAGCACCCCTCCCAAATGCTCCACCGGCGACCGCCCCTGCCCCACAAACTCCAAGATTGCATCATCCCAGAATCCGAACCGCTCGAGCATCTCCCGCTGAGGCCCGGTGCCCTGCGCGATGAACTCCCGTTCCTCGAGGGTCTCTGCCAGGTGCGTCGAGAGCCGCAAGCCGTGCTGCTGCGAGAGCTTCACCGCCCGTCGATACCCGACCAGGCTCACCGTGTTCGGCGCGTGCGGCTGCACTCCGAGTCTCGCGC
>JAJRZG010000073.1 GCA_024275365.1 Planctomycetota bacterium
GATCGACGATGCGACCTGCGCCGATATTCTGATGCCCGACCTCGGAGTTGCCCATGGTGCCGTCGGGGAGCCCGACATCGTTGCCACTGGTGTGGATGAGTGTGTGTGGATACTCAGCCATGAGTCGGTCGGCGACGGGGGTCTTGGCGAGTTTGACCGCGTTGAATGGGTCGTGCTCTGGGTGTGGGTTTTTCCCCCAGCCGTCACGGATGATGAGGACGAGGGGTGTGTTTGTGGTGGGGGTGTGGGGGGTCTTGTTGGTGGGGGTTGGCATAGGTGAAGGGTACGCCGGGAGGGTGTGGTCTGCTGGGTGTTGGAGTGTGATGGCTTTGTGTAGACTGTGGTATGCGGTGCATTGACTGTGAGTATGACCTGGTGGGGCTTGCGTCTGGGCCTTGCCCGGAGTGTGGGAGGTGGTTTGTGGTGGATGACCCACGGACCTTTAACTGCGGGGCGTTTCGGTAGGCGTCGATGCGTCGGTTGACGGTGACGGCGCTTGGGGCAGCGGCGATGCCCTGGGTGTTGGCGGTGGTGATCCACTTGATGCCGGTGGTGTGGTTAATAGAGCATGGTCGGTGGCCATCGCTGACGCCGATGGATGATCCTGGGATGGCTTCGAATGTGGTCTTCATCTCGCTTGTGCTGTTGGCGTCTGTGGGATCGTTTGTAGGTATTGCGGTCTGTTCGGGGTGCATTGCGTTGGTTGCGATACGGAGCCGTGCGCGGGCGGTAGGGCTTCTGGTGTTGTGTGCTGCGGTGTGGCTTGGCGGGATATGGATGGTGCGGGCGGACCCGTTTGGGGTGTTTGCGTGGTGGATGGATTAGTTTTTTGTAAGTGGGCTCTCCGCATACACCAAAGAACCAAAGTCGATCCGGTGTTCTTTGGAGTTTCCGGGCGGGCGAGACGCTCGTCCCACTGTTTCTTCAGAGATTCCATCGTCCCAGAATCCAGGAAAGCCAGACAATGCCTTCGGACCGACAACTGGAAATGTTCTCCAGTCGGGTCAGGTGTACGGCGGTTTGGCGTTTGAAGGTCTGCATCTCAAGCGGGAAAGCGGACATCTCGATCACCAGATATTGAATCGTGTATTTCGACTCGTTTAGGAGGAGATCAAGATGTTTGCGAAAGTTTCACTTCGTATGCGGTTGTTTGCGGCGTTTGCAGCGTTTGTAGCAACGGTGATGGTGGCGGTCGGGGCGACGCTGATGGTCATCGAGGCCCAGAAGGCGGATGGGACGATCATCAACCTCGCGGGTCGGCAGCGGATGCTGAGCCAGAAGTATACGAAGGAGATGCTGGCATCCCTGCTTGGGGATGAGGCGGCTGCGGGACAGTCTGCATCGTCTCGGAAGTTGTTTGATATCACGCTGACGGCGTTGCGTGATGGTGGGCAGACCTTTAAGGACCTTGGTATGACCAAGTCGGTGACGGTGCCGGCGACGACGAGTGAGGAGATTCTTGTGCAGTTGAAGATTGTGCAGGATGAGTGGACGAAGCTGACACAAGCGGGGGATGCTCTGCTTGCCTCGGCAGGTGGTGAGACAGACCAGACAGCCGCGATTAAGGCATTTGCCTCGATGAGCCCGACGGTGCTCAAGCAGATGAACAAGGCGGTGGGGCAGTATCAGGGTGAGGCTGACGGGAAGGTTGCGATGCTCAAGACGACGCAGATGAGTGTTGCGGGTGTTGCGTTTGTCTTCTTTCTTGGTGCGTTGACCTGGGTTTCTATCCGGGTTGTCAAGCCTTTGGAGAAGGCGGTAGCGACGCTGCATGACCATGCGGTGCAGCTTCGGTATAGCGCAGGTGAGATCAGCTCGGCGTCTCAATCTGTGGCGGACGGCGTGAGCGGGCAGGCGGCTGCGGTCGTCGAGACGAGTGCGTCTGTTGAGCAGATGAGTGTGACCGCGCAGGCGAACTCCGAGAGTGCCGGGCGGGCTTCGACCCTTGGTGTTGAGACGCAGAGTGCTGTGGATATCGGTCGGGAGGCGATGCGTTCTTTGACAGAAGCGATGGACGCGATTGAGCACGGGACCGAGGAGGTCTCGACGGTGCTTGGGACGATCGAGGATATCGCGTTTCAGACGAACCTGCTTGCGTTGAATGCGGCGATTGAGGCCGAGGGCGCGGGGGAGCATGGCAAGCGGTTCGCGGTGGTCGCTGAGGAGGTCCGTAAACTGGCTGAGCGGAGTGCTGAGGCAGCGAAGGAAACGGCTTCTCGGGTTGGTGATGCGGTGCGTGCGACGCGCGATGGCGTGAAGCACAACTCTGCATCTTCTGAGGCTCTTGACTCGATGCTCGAGACGGTTGGGCAGATGACGCGGCTTGTAGAGTCTATCAGCACGGCGAGCCGGGAGCAGGCGTTGGCGACGGCGCAGATCGAGAAATCCGTCGGGCAGGTGGATGTGATTACGCAGTCGAATGCTGCGGCAGCGGAGGAGACGGCGGCGTCTGCTATGGAGCTTGGGCATCAGGGTGAGGGGTTGACGAAGATTGCGAGTGACCTGCGTGATTTGGTGTGTGGTCAGGGTGGGGGTCTTGCCTTTGAGCAGGGTGGATCGGGGTCCTCGAAGCGTGCAAAGGCATCATCGACGACTGGGGCCGAGGATGACTCGATGACAGCGAGTTTTTAGGAGCGCGGCGATGCGTCTTGTGACCTTTGAGTCGGGCGGGCATCTCTTTGCGCTGCCTGCGTCGGAAGTTCGGAGTGTGATTCCAGCTGCGCCGACGGCGGGGATTCCTGGGATGCCGATGTTTCTGGTCGGGTTGATCACGATCCGTGGCGTGCTTGTGCCGGTGGTTGATTTGCAGCGGTTGCTCGATGGCGAGGCGACCGAGGTGACGAGTGCATCGTGCATGGTTGTCGCGGATGCGCATCACGCGATCGGGGAGGGCACGGGGCGGCGTGAGACGCATGTTGCGTTGCTTGTGCCTCGGCTTGGGCCTGCGCTGCTGTTGGATGAGGAGCGGATCGATCCACCGCCTGAGATTGGTGGTGTTGTGTCGGCTCCGTATATTGCGGATGTCGCTCGGGTTGATGGTGGGTTGTGCTTTGTGCTTGATCTGCCGGTGTTGCTTGCGGGGCATTGCGGCGTTCTTGAGCGGTGTGTTTTAGGTGTGGAGAGTGTGGAGGAGGATCGTCATGGCGGAACCGATTGCCGCGTTGCAGCCTGATGTTCGGGTGAAACTGCTCGGGATCGAGCGGGCTGGTGCCCAGTACATGGTTCGCCTGCGTGATATTTTGCGGATCACGCCTGCAAAGGGTATGGAGCCGGACCCTCTCTCGCCGGGGTGTGTGATTGGTGTGCTGCCCGGGGCGGACCGGGTTCCGGTTGTTGATCTTGCAGAGCGGCTGGATGCTGAAGGGGATGAGAACAGCGATGGGTTTGTTGTTGTGTCGGCGTTTGGTGATCTTGAGATTGGGTTTTTGATCGACCGGGCGACGGGGCTTGTTGAGCATCCGGCTTCTGATGTGCAGGATGAGGCGTGGCTCTCGGGGATGCACTCGCGGCCGGGTGGGGTGAAGGGGTATCTTCAGCAGGGCGAGGCGTGCTCTGAGGTGCTGTCGCTTGAAGCTCTCTTTGATGAGGATGAGCGGAAGGCGATCCTTGCGTTTGGTCATGCTGAACGGGGCGTGTATGCGCTTGCGAGTGTCGAGCAACGGCGTGCGAAGGCAGAGGCTGATCGGGCACGGAGTGCGCACCCGTTGCGGGGGCATGTGGGTTCATATGTTGTTGTGCGTGCCGGGGAGATGCTGATCGGGCTGCCGAGTGTTGATATTGTGGAGATTGTGCCGACGGAGGGGCTGATCTCGATCCCCAAGAGCGAGGAGGCGTTGGCGGGTGTGTTGCTGTTGCGGGATCAGACCTATGCGGTTGCTGACTTGCGTTTGCGGCTTGGGCTTTGTACGAGTCAGGATCAGGGTCGATCTGTGGTGATGCTTGTCCACGATGGCGAGGCAACGACGGGGATTCGTGTTGATTCGGTTGTCGGGCGTCGGCGGATCGATGTTGATGAGCTTCGTGAGGTGGATCAGTCTTCGCTTGTGATTCACGCTGAGTATGTTCGGGCGATTGCGAAGTTGGATATGGGGTCGGTAATGCTTGTTGATATCGGGGCTGTGCTTTTGGATCAGCGTCGGCCTCTGCTTGAGAGTAGTCGGGAGTTTTTGAAGGGGGCGGATGAGGATGGCACTCATGCACCTGAAGATTGAAACTCGCCCCGCTGGCGCTCCGGAGGTCATTCGTCACGGAGATGCGGGAGCGGTTTCCGGCACAGGTCGTGGCGGCGTGGAGCGGGCACGGGACGGAAGTGGCAACGGCACATTATGCCATGGTTTTGGATAGTCACTTCGATCAAGCGCGAGAAGCGCAGCAAAAAGCGCAGCACGCTGACGCGGCGGGAGGGGGAATCGTGCGGAATGGGGGGGAATCCGTTGTTGTGCGAGAGCGGCATAAGTTGGTAAATAGCAGTAGATTATTACGGAATAGCCCCGCCCGGATTCGAACCGGGGACCGAGCGATTATGAGTCGCCAGCTCTAGACCGCTGAGCTACGGGGCCGATATTTTTGAGAGTGTATCTTCGGGTTGGTGGGGGCTTATACAGATTCCGAAAAAAATGTGTGCGTCTTTACGAGCCCTGTGCGCGAGCACAGGGTTGGAGTATGGTTGTGGCAGAGGGCAATCCACACACCCGAGCTTGCGCTCGGGGCTCGTAGAGGCAGAAGAAAAGACACCCGAGCTTGCGCTCGGGGCTCGTAGAGGCGCACGAGAATATCTCGTAATGCGTGTTATTTGAGGGTGAGCATTTCCTGGTATTTGGGGAGTGGCCAGAGGTCGTCTGCGGCGTGGAGTTCGAGTTCGTCGGCTGCTTCTCGGAGGTCTGCCATGGCGGGGACGACGGTGTCGCGGATGTGCTTTGCGTGGTCGGCGGGGTCGGGGTTGTCGGTGTTGCTGAGGATGAGCTCGAGTGTAGCGAGGCGGGTCTGGCAGGTGCGGACCATCTCGACGAGGCGTGAGGCTTCTTCGCGGAGTTCGGGGTTTTCGAGATCGACCGCTTCGGTGGCTGCGAGGGCCTCGATGACCTCGGTCTGGTGGCGGAGGGAGGCGGGGAGCACCTGCGTGCGCACGAGCGAGACCATCGTCTCGGCCTCGATGAGGAGCTGTTTGCAGTATTTCTCGAAGAAGATGGTGGTGCGGCTTTCGAGCTCGGGGTTGCTGAGGACCTTGTGCTTTTTGAAGAGGGCGGCGTTGGCTTTGGTGTTGAGGGCAGCGAGCGCCTCGACGCTGGTGCGGAGGTTGGGGAGTCCTCGGGCTTTGGCTTCGGCGTGCCAGGCGTCGTCGTAGCCGTCGCCGTTGAAGAGGATGCGCTTGTGGTCCTTGACGACCTGCTGGAGGACGGTCCGGACAGCTTGCTCGCGGTCGGCGGGGGAGGGGTTGTCGCCAAGTTTCTTTTCGAGGCGTGAGGCGATCTCGGTCAGGGCCTCGGCGATGATGGTGTTGAGGACGGTGGTCGGCCAGGAGACAGCAGCAGCAGACCCGACCGCACGGAACTCGAACTTGTTGCCGGTGAAGGCGAAGGGGGAGGTTCGGTTTCGGTCGCCGGTATCGCGGGGGATTTGGGGAAGGGAGAGGGAGCCGAGGTCGAGTGTGCCGCCTTTGAGCGTTGTCTTTGGGGTGCCCGATTCGAGCTGTTCGATGATGTCCATGAGCATGTCGCCGAGGAAGATGGAGATGATGGCGGGGGGGGCCTCGTTTGCGCCGAGGCGGTGGTCGTTGCCTGCGCTTGCGACGGTGGCGCGGAGGAGCTCTGCGTAGGTATCGACCGCGTAGATGACGGCGCAGAGGAAGACGAGGAACTGCATGTTGGTGTGGGCTTCGTCGCGCGGGTCGAGGAGGTTGACGCCGGTGTCTGTGGAGAGTGCCCAGTTGAGGTGCTTGCCCGAGCCGTTGACGCCGGCAAAGGGTTTTTCGTGGAGGATGGCGCGGAGGCCAAAGCGAGGGCCAACGCGGCGGAGAGTCTCCATCACGAGCATCTGGTGGTCGCAGGCGATGTTGGCGTTCTCGAAGTAGGGGGCGAGCTCGAACTGGCCGGGGGCGACCTCGTTGTGTCTGGTTTTGACGGGGACGCCGAGGCGGTAGAGCTCCCGTTCGCACTCGGCCATGAAGGCAAGGGCGCGGGGGGGGATGGAGCCGAAGTAGTGGTCTTCGAGCTGCTGGCCCTTGGGGGGGCGGGCGCCGAGGAGGGTGCGGTCGCAGGTGACGAGGTCGGGGCGTTGGAAGTAGAGGTCGCGGTCGATGAGGAAGTATTCCTGTTCGACGCCGAGCGTGGGGATGATGCGGGTGACGCCTTCGTCGGAGCCGAAGA
>JAJRZG010000074.1 GCA_024275365.1 Planctomycetota bacterium
AAGCGGCCGAGTTTGTGCGCACAAGCGCCAACCGCAATGGCTGGACGGTCGAACAACTCGACAGCGTGCACGATGGATGCAGCTACTGGCTCAACGGGCAAGGGGAGGATGTGCTCGATTGCCCGAACCTGCAACGGGGACAGCTGTGGGCGATTTTGAAGCGGGGTTGAACGGGAAGAGAAAGAGATTGAACGCGAAGAGCGCTAAGAGCGCAAAGAGCGCGAAGGACCCAAGGCTTAGAGATTGAGATCGAAAGCGACTTCGAGAACCCGGGCTTTGTCGAGTGTTTCCTGCCATTCGGCTTCGGGATCAGAATCCGCGACGATCCCCGCACCGACACAGTACGAGAACTCGGCATCAAGGAAGTCACCCGTTGCCGGGTCGGTTCTGCCATGGATGACCGCGGTCCGGATCGCCACGGCAAGCTCGAAGGTACCGTCGTCTGTGAAAGTCCCAAGGCAACCGCAGTAAGGCCCGCGTGTGAATGGTTCGAGTTCGTGAATGATCTGCATCGCCCGGATCTTTGGTGTGCCGGTGACGGAGCCGGGGGGGAAGGTGGCTGCGAGGATGTCGGCGGTCGAGAGCCCTTCGCGGACGGTCCCCGAAATTGTGGCGGTGGCTTGGAGGACTGAACCTGGGCCGGAGCCGTGGTGCTCGATGGTGCGCTCGCACTCGACTTCGATCGAACCAAACTCACACACCCGGCCCAGATCATTCCGCATGAGGTCAACGATCATCGCAAGCTCAGCCCGGTCTTTGGTTGCGTCGCGGAGTTCGGTTGGGTCGGCATGGCCGGGGCGGGTGCCCTTCATGGGGCGCGTCGTCAGGCGGCGTGTCTGGGCATCAAACGAAAGAAACAACTCCGGGCTCAGTGAGAGGACCGCCAAGTAAGAGCCGTCCGTAAGCGGGGCAGCGATCAGACACATGCCGTGCTGGGGTTGTGCGGTCTGGGTGAGTGTTGCGTAGAGGTCAGTTGCCGAGCCGGTAAACCTGCCCGTGAACTGGTGGGCGATGTTGGCCTGATAGATATCGCCGGCACGGATGTAGGCGAGCGCCCGCGCAACCGCAGCGGTATAGGCCGCCTCTCCCTGCACCGAACGAAGCACAGGGCGGGTGCTCCCAGGTTGGGCACGAGTGCGGCGGGCGTTGGTGGGGTGGGTGTCTCGCCCGCCTTCGGGGTTTGCCCCCAGGTCCACCCGGTGCAGTTCGGCAAGCGGCACCCCGGGTTGTCCCGCCCTCACCCCAGCCAGTGGCTCGATCGAGCCGACCAACTCAAACGAGAGGTACCCCGCCCACCCGTTGCCCGGCAGGTGTGTCTGCGCCGAATCAAGCACGCTGTCGAGCATTGCCAGCGGCTTCAATCGCTGAGAGTTCCGGGCAAAATTGGCAGGTTCTGGGCGGCACCCCAGCCACTCCCCCCGGCCATCTGCTGCCACACGAAAGGTCCCGATCGCCTCCTGCCAGCACGGTGGATGCTCGCTGCGCCTCCTCTCAAGAGTTTTCCCCAAAACCACCCCTGGTTGCACCACAGCGGGCCAAATGGTGTCGGTGGGTATCACGGCGGGTTGGTCTTTGGTGAATTTGTGCATAGAAACAGGGCCAATGGGAACGATCGGCAGCCGAGAAACCGTCAACTGCTCGTCTTGAAGGGGGTGGGCTTCTAGACTCATATTCCGGCCCAGACCACGGTGAGGGACAACTCTAGGGCCAGGATATCAGGAAGTTGTTCACCAGCACAGCGGCCCCGCCGCTGAGGAGAAGTACCGGCCATGGCCAAGAACACGACCGCGCCCCGCAAGACCGCCAAGAAGTCCGTCTCCAAAAAGACAACCCACAAGGCCGCCCCGCGAACCGCCAAAAAAGTCACGAAGAAGAACGCGACCACAACGAGCACAGCCCCCAAGCCGCGCAAGCCCAAGGCGGGCAAAATGGTCTATTACTTTGGTGCCAAAAAAACCGAGGCTGACACCTCGATGCGACAACTCGTCGGTGGCAAGGGTGCCAACCTCGCCGAGATGACCTCAATCGGGCTGCCCGTGCCCCCCGGGTTCACCATCACGACCGAGACCTGCTCTGCCTATTACCAGGCGGGCAAGCGGCTTCCC
>JAJRZG010000075.1 GCA_024275365.1 Planctomycetota bacterium
GGTAGAGATCACGCAGCACGAGGTCGAGCCACACGCGGTTGTCTGTCCGCGTGCGCAGCTCCATGTCGAGCATGAGACTGACCAGTGATCCCTTGCTGTAGAACGACACGGTTGTATTGATATCGTTCGGCGTCGAGCGGTTGAACTTGATCCACGCGTCGTAGCTCGAATCGGCGAGGCTCTGCACGCCAGAGCCCGGGCGGCGGCGCTCGCGCGAGATCGTCCGGGCCATCTGCGACAGATACTTGTCGGCATCGAGCAGCCCCGCCCGCACCAGCGTCACATCGTCGTAATAACTCGTCGTGCCCTCAGCAACCCAGAGCAGGTCGGTGTAGTCCTCGTGCTGATAGTCGTAGGGGGTGAGCCCGGCGGGGCGGAGTCGCTTGACATTCCATGTGTGGAAAAACTCGTGCGAGACGAGGCCAAGGAAGCCCGCGTAGGCGCTGTCTGAGGTAAACGACGAGGGGCGGGTCTGCATGATCGTCGAGTTGAGGTGCTCGGTCCCGCCACCGATGCCGGGCTGGGCGTGGATGAGGAAGACATACCGCTGATAGGGCAACGGCTCACCCGGCCCCTCAAAAATATCTCGCTGAGTGCGCACTATCGCGGAGAAATCGACTGCCAACTGCTCGGCATCGGCTTCGACAGGCCCCCAGATCACGATGTCGTGAGGGATGCCGTCCACCGAAAATCCGATCAGCTCGTGCTTTCCGATTTCCAGAGGCGAATCGACGAGCACATCGTAATCCGGGGCAAGCCATGTGTTTGGTTGATTTGGGTCGGCAGCGAGACCGGTGGCGACCTGCCAGCCCTCGGGCGCATCCACCATCACCCGTAACGGCATTTCCCGCAACCTGTCGGCATACAAAACACCGACGAGCCGCTGAGAAAGGCGTGCGTGTCGTCGGCGTGGCGGGTGCGATCGCCCAGCGAGTTGGCATAGAGCGAATACGCAATCACGACATCACCCGCTCGGTCGGTCTCGATCCGCCATGTGGACTTGGCGGCTTTGCGGATCGTGAGCGGCTGCCCGTCGGCGTGGTGGGCGGTGATGGAAACGATCGTCCCGGCCGGGTCGAGGATGAGGTACTTGCCCGGCCTCCATGTCGGCATGTGCAGCTCGATCGGGGTGCCTTGAGGGTTTGGCACTCGCATCGTGACATCGACCATCTGCGACTTTGCCCGGTGCAGCGAGACGGTGTACTCAACCGCCACCTCCCGCGACCACTCCGCGGGGTTGTCGGCGAGGTACGCCTGCGCGCGCACGGCTTGGCTCGCAAATGAAAGCACGAGAATGAAGACAATAAGAGACAGTCTCATGCAAGGTGTCCTTTCTCTCGATCGTTGATCTTTCGATCGTTGAGCACGACTACATCGGCAGCCGCACGGTATTGCCCGGCAAATCGGGCAAAGGTCGGCTCGGCGACAGTAGCAAAGTAGTGTCTCGCCCGCTCGACACCCCACCCCCGCTCACCCGAGGTCTCGAGCTGCTCCCACCGAGACCAACGGACCCCGGCTGGGGCATCGACGAAGACCGCGATATCGAGGTGCGGCAGGATTTGTTCCTGGAGGGCGAAAATCCCCTCGCATACCACGAGAGCCCCCGGCTCGACCCGGGAACTCCCTATCCGGCGGTGCTCGTGAAAGCACCACTCCGGCCGATCGATTGGGGTGAGTTGTCGGAGTGTGCCCAGGTGTTCTGCCAGCAGCCCAAGATCAGCATGTCGCGGCTCGTCGCGCTGAGCCTCGGGCAGGTCGGCGTAGTCGGGAAGGTAGTGGTCGGTCGAGAGCAGCACGCCTCCCAACTGCCGGGCGAGGGTCGTCTTGCCTGAGCCGACCGGGCCGGTGATGCCGACGACCACCGCCCGGTCGGCAGCCATCGAGGCTGCCCTCCGCTTGATCAACTGGCGCAGGGTGGGTTCGGCTTCGTTCCAGGTGGTGTGGTACGGCTCAGTCACGGTCAACATTAGGGAGTGCGCATCTCCCATGGCACCAACTGGAGTGGGCGTCTCGCCCGCCCGATCCCCCTCCGCCCTGCGGAGGGGGTGCCGAGTGTAAGCGAGGTGGGGGAGGTGCGAACCGACGCATAGCCGTACGCTCCGCTTTCTTCTGTATCTTGCCCGCTGTACTTGCTGACGAAGCCTGATAGCTATGCGTCCCCGCACCTCCCCCGGCCGCTGGCGCGGCCCCCCCTCCTCAGGGAGGAGGGGGATCAGACAGGCGGGCGAGATGCCCACCCCACTGGATGCAGTCAGCAGGGCACACCCGATCCTCATGCACTACCATGCACCCCGCTCGGCCACAACCACGGAGACCAGCCTCATGCACCCGGAGGGATTCATCGGCGTTCTCGTCCTCATCGGGTTAGCGTGGCTCATCTCCGAGGACCGCCGCCACTTCCCTGTTCGGCTTGTGGTCATGGGCGTGCTGGTGCAGTTTGTCTGCGCGTGGCTGCTGATCCGGTATCCGCCGGTCGTCTTTTTCTTTAGTGTGCTCGGGCATTGGGTCAACTCGGTGATCGCCTCGGCTGACGCGGGTTCGTATTTCGTCTTTGGCGAGCTCTCCCGCCCCGACGGCCCGGCCGGGTTTGTCTTTGCCACCCGCGTGCTGCCGGTGATTGTCTTCTTTGCCTCATTCATGGCGGTGCTCTACCACCTGGGCATCATGCAGCGGGTCATCGCCGCCCTTGCTTGGCTGCTCCGCAAGACGCTCGGCGTGACGGGCACCGAGGCACTGGCGATGGCTGCCAATGTGTTTGTCGGGCAGACCGAAGCCCCGCTCTGCGTCCGCCCGTTCATCCCCAGCATGACGCGATCTCAGCTCGCCACGCTCATGGTCGGCTGCTTTGCGACCATCGCCGGCAGTGTTTTCGCGGCGTATGTCGCCATGCTCGGGGGTGATGACCCAAACGACCCCGCGAGGCTTGAGTTTATCAGGCACCTCATCACCGCCAGCGTCCTCTCGGCACCGGCTGCGTTTGTGA
>JAJRZG010000076.1 GCA_024275365.1 Planctomycetota bacterium
CTTTGGCCAGCTTCTCTTCTTTGACATACATCGTGCGGCGGCGGACCGCCTCGTCGAAGTCGACAAGGTGCCCATCAAACATCGGGCCATCCACACACGCAAATTTGGGTTCGTTCCCGACGGTGATTCGGCACCCGCCGCACATCCCGGTGCCGTCCACCATCACCGGGTCCATCGAGACATGTGTTGCGATATCAAACGGCCTGGTCGTTTCCGCGACCGCCCGCATCATCGCCATCGGCCCGATCGCGACGACCTGGTCGGGCTTGCCCGGCCCATCGCCCTCGATGAGTTGCAGCAACCGCTCGGTGACAAACCCCCTAAACCCCGCCGATCCATCGTCGGTGCAGACCTCGACATTGTCGCACGCCTCGCGCAACTCATCTTCGAGGATGAGCAGGTCTTTGTTGCGGGCACCCATAATGAGCGTGGTCTTGTCGCCTCGCTTTGTGCATTCGCGCATGAGCGAGAGCAAGGCCGCTGCCCCATAGCCGCCGCCCACCCCGACAACATGCCCACCCGCCGGGATATGCGCGGGCTCTCCCAGTGGCCCGAGCATATCGAGGATCACGCCGCCCTCCTCGACCTCAGAGAGCATGTGCGTCGTCGCGCCGACATCCTGCACAACAATGGTCACGGTCCCGGCCTCACGGTCATAGTCAGCGATCGTCAGCGGGATACGCTCGCCGTCCTCCCGCACCCGAATAATCACAAACTGTCCCGGCTGTGCGGCACGGGCAATCAGCGGCGCATCAACTCGGTACAACCGCGTCACAGGTGTGATCTGGCGTTTCTCGATGATTTTTGGCATGGCTTACAACTCCGGGTGTTCGTGCATGGCCTTGAGACGATGCCAACGCCGGGCGATCTCGGCCTCGAGATGCTCAAGGTCGGCGGCGTTCTCCTGCTTGACAAGGTGCCGGGTCTTGCCCATCGCGCCGAGCCACTCGCGGGCAGGCCGTCGGCGGCCGAGGGCGTCGGGGTCGTAGGTGATCGTCGTGTGCCCGTGCTCGACTGCATAGAGCGGGAAGAAGCATGAGTCGATCGCCGCTTGCAGCACCTCGAGCGAGGCATCGTCAGAGGTCCGCCAGTTCAGTGGACACGACGAGAGCACCTTGCCATAGACAAGCCCCTCCCGCTTGCAATACCACTGTGCCTTGGCGACCTTCCGCATAAAATCTTCGGGATACCCCTCTGCTGCGGTAAACACATACGGGATGTGAGTCGCGGCGAAAATCTGGGCGCTGTCCTTGTGGTGGAACCGCTTGCCGTGCAGCACCGATCCGACCTCGCTCGTCGAGGTCCGGTGGCCGCGGGGGGTGGCATACGACGCCTGCGCGCCGGTGTTCATGTAGCCCTGGTTGTCATATTCCAGGATCATCATGTGGTGGTTGCGGTGGGCGGTCCCCAGCGCCGGGCCCATGCCGATGTCCATCCCGCCATCGCCGGACACCATGACGAATGTAATATCCGCGGCATCCTTGAGTTCGTCGCGGCGGAGCAGTTCGTGGTACATCTCAACCAGTCCCGAGAGTGTCGCGGCCCCGTTCTGGAAGAGATTGTGGATATAGGTGATCCGGTGGGCTGTCTTGGGATATCCTGTCGTGACCACCATCGCGCACCCCGTCTGAAAGAGCACGACGACATCGCCGGTGAGCGCGTGGAACATCTGGTGGAGGACGGGGAAGATGCCGCAGCCGGGGCAGGCCCCGTGGCCGGGGGCGATGCGGTTGGGCTTGGCGGTCATCGCCCAGAAGGGCTCGAGCTCGACTTCGAGCTTCCCGGTTTCGGGGTCTTGTGTAACCTTGGCCATCCCCCGCGTGAGTTCCGCGGTTTCGATCACCGGCAAGCCGATCGCCGGGCTCTCTGTGCTCTTGCCGGCGTGTGCGCCGTGGAAGGCGAAGGGCTTGGAGACTTTCTTTGCACTCGCTGCTTCCAGGGCCTCTGTAAAGAACGCCTCGGCGTCGGTGTCGTCAAAGTCCTTGCCTCCGAGGCCGTAGATCCGTGTCAGAACCAGCGTGCGGTTGTCGGGGTCCTGTTGCAAGGCTGCCCGGACTTCGAGCGAAAGATTCCCGCCGTCGGCTCCTGGTGAATCGCCGCGATCTCCGATCAGGATGGCCTTGACATCCCGCAGCGCACGCCGAAACTCCTCTGACGGGAAGGGCCTGAGGATATTGGGTGAGAGCACGCCGACCTTGTGCCCCTGCTCGCGGAGCCGATCCGCGACCTCCTTGGCGGTCTCGGCTGCCGAGTTCATCAGCACCACCGCGACCTCGGCATC
>JAJRZG010000077.1 GCA_024275365.1 Planctomycetota bacterium
ACGGTGATGTTCATGCTCAAGCAACATCAGGGTGCCGGTATCAGCGCGCGTACAAAGGGCACCCGCCAACGCGAGATGGCCCTGATGGCCATCACCCACAACATCATGATCGTTCTGCCCGAAGAGCTTTTCTGCAGGGCATGTCTGGAACCATTGATTAGCCTGGTGCCGTGGCCACAGCTTTGGGTGGCCACGATCTGAGGCATCAACGGGTATCAATCATGGTCCCGTCGAGTCGTGACCATGGCACCCGGCATGGCATCCGGTGATGACTCACCATTGTGTGATTTCCCATTTATTCGGCGGTTTTCTGTGGCAACCCGCGTGCGTGCGGCGGGGGTTGTGTGGGCTCGGGGACGAATCTGCCGAAGTTCTACAAGGAGTATGCAACCGTTGCGGGCATTGACATGTAGAATACGGAGGCATTGATATGGAATACGGTACGATCAACATCCTGACCGCTCGCTCGCTGGGGCTCCTCGCCGGGCTGACCGTCTGGCTGGGGTTGGCTTCGGGCACGGCTCTGGCCCAGGACGACGGCTTCGACTGGGCCACCATCGGCGACCCCGGCAACCGGGACACGCTGCCCGATGAGGTGCCACAGTGGTCGGAGTTGGAGATCGGGGGGGTGGACTACGAGTACCGGATCGCTCGCACTGAGTTGACCGTCCAGCAGCACTTTGAGTTTGTCCAGGCCTACTGGGAGTACCTGCCGCGGGGGGAGCGGACCAAGCGGGCCTTTACCGGGCAGTGGATCGGCGTCGCGGGCTCGATGGACGACCCCCAGTACTACATCCGCAGCGGAGCGGCCAAACGCCCCGCCGACTTGACATGGCGGCACGCGGCGAGACTCGCCAACTGGCTCCACAACGGCAAGGTGATGGAACAGTGGGCCTTCGAGAACGGGGCGTACGACACCTCGACCTTTGGCTACAACGACGATGGTACATTCACAGATCAAGCCGAGCGTAACCCCGACGCGAAGTTCTGGATTCCCTCGCAGGATGAACTGACCAAGGCGCTCTTCTGGGACCCAGCCAAGAACGGCGACGAGGGCGGCTACTGGATGTTCCCGCACTCAAAGGACACGGTGCCGATCTCGGGCGCGCCGTGGGACGGTGGCGAGACGAATGCCGGGGCGCACCCCGACGACTTTCCGCCGCTCGATGTCGGTTCGTACCCGTGGGCAGCCAGCCCGTGGGGGCTGCTCGATGGGTCGGGGGGGCAGTCGGAATGGACCGAATTTGTACCAGATGAGAACCGCTCGATCCGTGTGCGCCGCGGCACAATGGAGTATGAGTCCTTTCCTGACCACTTTGATCGCCTCGATCAATGGCGTTCTGGGACCCCTTACGGTGTGTCGTATGGGATCCGCTTTGCAGCAGCAATCCCGTCCCCATCTACAATCATTCCCGTACTGCTCGGCCTGAGTATGTTCACACGAAGAAGGAGACACCGATGATCATTTCCAGACATCTATCATATGTTGTATTGTGATGCTCATTACCACACTCCAAGCTGGAGCGCAACCGGATGTGCCAGACATAGAATTCACGCCAGCCACGAATGAAAACGGAAGCGCCAGCGGCAGCTTTACCGCCGAGGAGATCGGAGGGAAATGGAACATCACCATCACATGCAACTATACCCCTTGGGGCGGGTATGGAACCTTTAAAGTTAAAGTGGAAACACACAAGGACGAGGTGATCCGGTTTATCACGGTTGATGGGTATACAACGGGAGCAAGTACCCGTTTGCATGTGCGAGGGACAAACCAGTATCAAGCGTGTGGTCCTGTCGAGTATATCCAGGCAGACATGCCGAATGAGGTCAAACTCGTTGAACTCTGGATGGAGGGCGATCTGGGCACTGCGCCCTACACGGGGCAGGATGTGATCGAAGGGTTCGACCAAATAGGTGGAGTGGACATTGTCGGCGATGTGTACGGTGATATCGTGACAACGGGCGTCAGTCAGAACTCTATCTATGTGATCAAAGGCGACCTGCACGGAAACTTGATCGCCCTCGACGGCTACCACCGGGACATCAAGATCCTGTCCATCGGCGGGTCCGGCGGCAACCTCTACGGCGACATCATCGCTGAGAACGGCTGGATCAAGTCTCTCATAGTGGATGAGTCGATCGGCTCTCCTGGCGCGCCCGTCAATATCTGGAGCAGAGCCAGTCTCGACTATCTCGAATGTCAGGATCTCTACGCCAACATCGACACGACGCTCTATGGCTTGTCGGCGGCGATCTACGAGCTCCGCGTCGAGAGCGCTGACCCCGCTCGTGGCAACTTTGAGGGCTCCATCAACTGCGGATACTTCGAGAATGCCGACGACCCCAACGACGGTAACGACCCCGCGCGATTCGTGATCACCGGCGAGCAGCGGGGCGAGATCACCATCGCGAGGGATCAGCTAGAATCGGTCGACTTCGGGACCATCATGGCAGACACGCTGTTCAGCATCGGGTACACGCTGCTCAGCAAGTCAACGATGAACATCAACGGCAGCAGTACCGATCCCAAGGGGCTCAAAGGCCAGATTATCATCAACAGCACCAACGGCAGCTTTTCATGGGACGGCACAGTAAAGGTGGACGGGACGGTGCTCTCACCCGTGCCGTATTATGATAACAAGTCCGTTGACCTCGGTGGCGGCGCGGTCGGGCTTGTGCCCTTCTCGACTCATCGCGTGTCGTGCTCGCCGGTGCATGGCCGGTGAAGACGGGAACGCCGACCTCAATCACGCTCCAGTTCTATGGCCCGGTCAAGCAGCAGATTGACGGTGATGATATGCCCGTGAAGGTCTACCGGGTCGACTTTGGCACCGGGAGCAACGAGGTGGATGTCACGAACAACTTTGATGTGGTCATGCATCCGGGTGACGACCCACGCAAGGTCAAGATCGTCCCAGACACCAAGCAATTCAGGCCGAAGTATCGGCACCGGCTGGTGCCAATCACCACGATCCCCGGGATCGGAGAGACGCTCCTGCTCTGTGATGATCTCCTCACGGCAAACGAAGTGCCGGTCGAGGGCCGTGACTACTGGGTGGATGTGGATATCGCCCTTTCCATGCTTGACATGGGCGGCAACAGTTGGGTCGATGCCCTCGACCTCGTTCTCTGGGCAAACACCCCTGAAGATTTTAACGGCGACGGCAACGCCGACACGCAAGACCTCCAACTCATCGTGGACAACCTCGGCCAACCCGTGGACTAGCAGGCCGCTCAAGAACTGGTTCAGGCCTGGGTTCACGCATCACGAACTGCCATCTTCTACCCCGAAGACGGGGGTTCCAGGGCCGAAAGTGGTCGAAGGAGAAGGGCTTGAGCAGGCTCTGGAGACTTGCTTGGCGGCCTTCTCGCGTCAAGCCCACACACCCACCCGACCGATACTGAGGGTGTGGTCATCGTCCGTACACACAACCTGTTCTCTGCGATCATCCTCGTTGTTGCTGTTGGGCTGGCCGCTGCGCAAGATGCCCAACCCGAGGTAACCCCCTCTGGCGGCGTTCGACCCCAGTCGGCCCACCGCATCGTCAAGACCTTTGACTTTGAGGAGTGGCTCACCAACCCGCTCGAGGTGCCAGCCGGGTGGGTCCGCGCCCAGCACGACCCGCTGGTCCCACGAAACCGACCGGGCTTCCCCATCTGGAACAAGCCCGCACTCGATTACGATGTGGCTGCACGGGGCGACGGCTCGGTCCGGCTGCCGACCAAAGGCGGGAGCACGAGCCTTCGGCTCAACCCGGGTGTCATCCCGATCTTCCCGCTGGGGCGTTATTCGATCACTGCCAATGTCCGGAGCGAGGGGCTTGTCTCTTCACGCCCCCGGCTGGTGGTCCGCGCGCTGGATGGCACAGGCGCACCCATCGCAGGAAGCGAGCGCACAAGCATCGCCGATACGGTTGACGGTGAATGGAAAACTCTGACGGTGAATCTCCCCGGCATCTTTGCCGATGCTGCGTACTTGCAGATCGACCTCGAGGTCGTCCAGCCCCGGGAGTTTCATACGGAGACGCTCCCCGGGCACCATATCTGGGCAGAAGACTTTGAGGGCAGCGCGTGGTTTGATGATGTGGTCGTCATGCAGGTGCCTCAGCTGCACCTCCAGACAACCTCTGCGCTCAACATTGTCGCCAAGCCCGCTGCACCGGTGCTGGCCGCAGCCCTCCGCGACCTTGCAGCACAAGAAATAACCGCCACCATCCGTGTCTATAACGCCCTGCGTGAGCTTGTCGATGCCATGCAACGACAGATCGTGACCGGGCGCTCAGCCTGGGAATGGCAGCCAACACTCCAGAAGCTCGGGTGGTACCGCGCGGTGATTGATATCGCTGCTGAGGGGCGGATCATCTCAACCGAGGTCTGCGACTTTGTGTGGATAGATGAACCGAATCTCGATGAACAGCACCTCGAATCAGGCCCATTGTTTGCTGGCACGCAAACCAATGCAGCCGGATGGGCACAACACCCCTTTATGATCGAACTGAGAACCCTCCTCCCCGCAACACCCGACGAACTTGCCCAGACACTCAGCATACTCGGCGTGAGCTCGGTCACGCTCCCGGTGTGGGAATCGGACATCACCACAGCGGGCTTTGCCAACCGGGTTGGTCGGCTGCGACTGATGCTCTCCAAGATGCGCGAAGCGGGGATCAGCACACGGCTCGCCCTCACGGTTGTGCCACACGAACTGGCAACCATCTTGAGTCTCGGCTCTGAGGATGTGATCGACACGCTCGCGTTTGATTCGACAACATGGGAGCCGTACCTGCTCAATGCACTCATCCGGCTTGGCTCGACCTCGGCCACCTGGCAACTCGGATCGAGCGGGAGCACAGATGCCTTCGCTCGGGCTGACATCGCAGGGGATATCGCAACAACACGCGCGATACTTGCATCATCGGTGCCCGGTATCGAGCTTGCAATCGGGTGGCGGGCCGACCTCTCGCCAGCCGCTGCCCGGGCATCGGGTGCAGACTCTGTGCGCATCGAGCTGCCCGCGTGGATGACGAACATGCCGACGAATACCTCGCTCGCTCCATGGTTTGAGGGAGAGGGTTCACTCGCCGAGTTCGTGCTTGAACCACTAGAGGATACTCGTTATACCCAGCGCGATATCGCTGCCGACCTTGCCCGCCGAACGGCCCAACTCTGGGCACAAGCAACCCGGGACAGCGCAACCGACGACGCGCCGCCACGGTTCACTGTTGCGATTGCCGACCCCTGGCAGATCGTGCAAAACGAGACGCGCACCGCCCAACCGACCGTGACAGCCGCCGCGTGGAGAGCCCTCTCAGATCGGCTCAAGGGGCGCGTGCTGGCGGTCGATTGGCCAATCGCCCAGGGTGTTCGCTGCCTCGTTTTCACTGCCCCGCTCGATGATCCCGGCAGGGGCGGGTTGATTGTCGCGTGGCGAGAGGGTGCGACGCTCGACGACTCTACCCTTGTTGCCATGCTCGGCAACGAGCCCGTCACGGTGTTCGACCTCTTCGGCAACAGCCGTCCCCTCGAACCCACCAGCTCTGCCGATGGAGCCCGGCTCGAGCACCATCTCGCGCTCACGCCCGAGCCTGTGTTTGTCGAAGGCATCAACACAGACCTTGTGATGTTTCTGGCATCCATCGCGATCGACCCGCCTGCGATCAAGTCCACCTTTGGTGAACACGAGCACGAGGTTGTGCTGCACAACCCGTGGGATGTACCAATCGCTGGGCGCATGATCATCACCCATCCCGGTGGCTTTAGCACGGCCACACAATCCCGAGATCGGAGTTGGGAGATCACACCCCGCTCGATGTCGTTCAGCCTCGCTGCTGGAGAATCGCTGCGGGTACCGGTCCTCATCTCATTCTCGCGCGCGATCGAGGCGGGCATCAAGCAGTTTGTCTTTGATGTGCAGCTCGTTGCCGACGAGGACTATGGCTGGGTCCGCACGCGGGCACACGCCGAACTCGTCTGGAACGAAGTCCAGCTCGACCTGACATATCGAATCGCAACGGGCGGCAACGACCTGATCGTCGAAGCCACAGTCACCAACACCGGCGACACCCCCCGCGCCCTCGACGCGATCGCCTTCGCCCCCGGCATGCCCCGAAGCCGCGCAAGCATCGGCACGCTGGAACCCGGCCAGTCGGTCGTGCGCCGCTTCGCCTTCCCTGAGGGCATCACACTGCTCGCGGGCAAGCGTGTGCTCGTTTCAGTGTCTGAGCCGAGCGGGCCGGGGAGGCTGACGAAGGGGATTGATGTGCCGGGGGGGTAAAGCAGCCAACCGCCTCTGTTTGCAGAATGGTCGGGCTCACAGCTTCTCAATAATACGCATCCCGAAAAATTTGTATGCGCCTTTACTAGCCCTGTGCGCGAGCACAGGGTTGATTTTACCTGCAAAAATAGGCCGTTCTTGATCCCGAGCTTGCGCTCGGGGCTCGTAGAAACGCACAAGTTTATTTTGGATGCGTATGAGTATTTGTTCCTTGCGAATAGAACCCTATTTCCAGTATTCTGCAACCAGTAGTATCTTCCCCGGTATGTGCTTGTGAACCTTTAACCCGGGAGACCGCAATGCAGAACACACACACTCTCAGAACAAGTGGCATCCTCTCCAATGCGCACCAAGAGCGAGTATCAGGGATCAGCATCCTGACGATGCTCTGTCTCGCCCTCGCAACAAGCACCACAGCCAGTGCCCAGGATGCCTGGTTCACTGGTGTTGGAGACTTTCCGGGCGGACGGTACGATTCCCGAGCCAGCGATATCTCTGCGGACGGCTCGGTCGTCGTCGGCGAAGGCTCTGTGAATGGCGCGAACGCGGCCTTCCGGTGGACCAGGCAAGGCGGCCTGGAGGATCTGGGGTATCTTCAGTTCGGGCGTGGCGCAAGGGCATACGCAATCTCGCCGGACGGCACCGCGATCGTCGGCCAAGCATGGAACTTCAGCGGAACAGAGGCGTTCCTCTGGACACGAGATGAGGGCATGATCGGGTTGGGAAAACTGCCCGGCGGCGAACCCCATGCCATGGGCTATGGTGTGGCCAACGGCGGAACGGTCGTCGTCGGAGCGAGCCGCTCGTACCGAGGCCAGACCTTGGAAGCGTTCCACTGGACACCGACCGACGGCATGATCGGCATTGGCGCGATGTCCGACTCGAATCAGATATATAGCACCGCAGGATCGATCAGCGCCGACGGCACATTCGTCTTCGGGAGGGCGACGAAGGAAGATGGCGGCACCGGTGCCTTTCGCTGGACGATGGAGG
>JAJRZG010000078.1 GCA_024275365.1 Planctomycetota bacterium
CGGGATCATCGACTGCATCATTTCCAGGGCGGCCCCCGCCATCGGGTTGTCGGCGAGCAACGACTGCATGTCGATGACCTGCTTCCACCGGCCGTCGATTCGGGCGAACTTGGTATCGGGCATATTCGGGATCGGCGAAAGAGCAACGGCTTCGTCCCCCTGCATCCGGAGATCAAGGTCTTCAAGCTCAAAGCTCAGCGCCCCGCCACCCATGCTGCTCAGTTGCCCGAGCATCGGGTCGGGGTTGTTCTCCATCCATGCGGTGAAGGGCTCACCAAAGGCGGTGCGTGTTGCGCTGTCGAGACGGCCCATGGTACGGAGCATGGTCCCCGTCATCTCAATAAAGCCGACATCGGCGTCGCTCGCCGGGGGCAGGAAATCGACCACAGCGTCGTAGTCCCCCGCCTCTGCCGCGTCGAGCACCGCTTGTATCGTCGCGCGCAACTCTGCTGCGGGGTCGGCTGGTGCCATGGGTTCATCGGTTGCGACGGGCTCGTCAATCACTTCCTCCTCTTCGAGGATTGGTTCCAGCTCATCGAGTGCGCCCAACGCCTCGGCATCGATCACACCCTCGCCCACGACCTTCGAGATCTCGTTGAGCTTTGTGCCGACTTCTTTGAGCCGATCGCCGACCTCGCCCTTGGCGCCGCTGCCCTCGTAGGCGGATTTGGCATCCTGGAACGCCTCGAACGCCGCCTGCTTGGCTTCCGCTGATTCGGCGCGAGCGGTCTGTGCCCGCGAGGCATATTCAGAGGCCGACGGCAGCGCCGGGGTTGCTACAGCGAGTTCTTCCATCAACTGGGCATACGCATCGAGCCCGCGGGCCTGCGACCACCGCACCTCGCCGAGGCTTTGTTTGGCTTCACCGATCGCGATCTTCGAGGCCCCACGCCGCAGGGTGCCTGCGCGTCTGGCGGTGGTGGCGGCGGTCTCGAGCTGCCGGGCGGCGCTCTCGATGGTGGGGGTTACGACCGCCTTGATAAAGGGCGTGAGCGCCGCCGGCCCAGAGCCGAAGAGCTCTTCGGCGCTGAGTTCGAGGGAGTTCTGGTTGTTGGCCATCACCTCGGCGAGTGCGGGGGGCACCGCGCTGTCGGCGGTATCGACAAGCATGGCGATCATGCCCGCGGCTCGTTCTGCATCACCCCGCGCCTTGGCGGCCCGCTCTTGGGAAGCCATCTGGCGAGTCTGCACCGCAGAGCGCGACTTGGCGAGCAGGGCGACCTGTGATTCGAGCTTGGCGATCTCGACCTCGGTGGTTTTGAGATCAACCGTCTTGCGGTCGGCCTGGGCTTTGAGTTCGCGGGCAGCAAACTCGAGCCCGTCGGCCTTGCGCGTCAGCACCCTGATCTGCTCGGTCAGCGCGAGCCCCTCGGTCGCGGAGACCCCGGGGATCTGCAACTGCAAGGTGCCCGCCTGGGCGCGAGAGTCAGAGGCCTCTGCCATCCGCGAGGTGACTTGTTCGAGAAGGCCTGCGATCTCGCGGTCGATGGTTGCCTTGGTCTCTCTCGCTGCCTCAGCCTCGCTTTGCCGCGCACGCACGCCCTCATCGATCCGGGCGAACTCCGGCGCGGGGTCGTAGCTCGCGGCTGCCATGGCCGCGGCGTTGTGGAGCTTCCACGCTTCGAGCTCTGCCCGGATGCTCGGCATGCGCGAGAGCGCGAGTCGCTGGAGGTCGGTCGCCTTGCCCGCATCATGCAGCCCAAGCCCCCGCTGGGCGGCAGAGACGAGAACCGAGGCATCGGCCGCGACGGCATCGTCGCCGCTGGTCAGGGGCGAGAGGTCGTCGATCACCTCTCGGAACCCGGCAGCCGCCGTCTTCTCGGGCAGGGGTGTCCCGCGCCCGGCGCTGAGCGAGGCGAGCTTGATCGAGGCATCGGAGAGGGCTTCTTCGCCGGGGTCTTGCCCGCAGCCGCCGATCCAGAGCAGCCCAGCGCAGGCGATCATCACCGTGATCCGGCATCCACGCCCTGTGTGACGATACATAGAGACTCTCCTGCCCATGCTCTGCTTCCTCTTGCTCATAAGTGCGGTCCATTCCGATCAAAGGCGTGTTCTGCCGTGTGCGGGCGCACCCTGCCTGGTGGCGGTGCTGCCCGGGGGGCAGACTCTAGCACAACCCGCAAAGCCCCGCCCGGGGCGTTGCTCCACCGCGACGCCCTCATCACCGCTCTCCGATCGGATCGCTCGGCATCTGGGGGATGCCCTGCACCGGCTTGGGCGGGTCATACGACACCGGGTAGTCGGGGCGCGGGCGGTACATCGCGTTGATCCACGCCACCGCATCGACAAACTC
>JAJRZG010000079.1 GCA_024275365.1 Planctomycetota bacterium
ATCCAACCCGACCCAGACCGCTATCGTGCTCGTACTCATGCCTGTTGCTCCTTGATGGGATGTTCAACCCACCAGAGTTTGTAGCTCCGGTGAGGAGCAGCAGGTCTTCATCCCCATCTGGACAAAGTCCAGTGCCGGGGTATCGGTTGTGCTCAGAGATGTTGCACGATATCGCACTGGTCTTTGACCAGTGGTGTGCGGCCATGACATAGCTCCCGCAGCACCAAACCCTGATCCCCCCTACCATTGGTGTGTCACTTGTCCAGAAAGGGGGTCCATCGTGATCTCTGGCAGCCTGACCATCCAACGCCTCCTCGGAGCCATGAAACGGCTCGATGCCTCCGACCTTCATATCAAGGTCGGCCTGCCACCGGTCTATCGCATCGGGGGTCGGCTCAAGCACATCGACTCCCCGCCTCTGAGCGAGGAAGAGTGCGACCACTTGTTTGACTCGCTCCTGACCCCCGCCCTCAGAGAACGCTTCGAGGATGTCGGCAACCTTGACTTTGCCTGGCACCACCCCGACGGCGACCGCTTCCGCATCGACCTGTTCCGCTCTGGCAATCACATCCACGCGGCTGTGCGGCGGGTCAAGGCCTAGATCCCAAGCTACGATGAGCTCCACCTGCCCCCGATCTACAGCAAGATTTGTGAAGAAGCGCCCGATGGCATGGTGCTGATCTGCGGCGCGACGGGGAGTGGCAAGAGCTCGACGCTTGCTGCCATGATCGAGCAACTCAATGTCCTCCGAGATGTCAACATCATCACGATCGAGGACCCCATCGAGTACCGATTCGCTCCCAAAAAGTCGATCATCTCGCAACGAGAGATCGGGATCGATGTTGACAGCTTTAAGACCGCCCTGCGGTTTGCGGTTCGCCAAGACCCCGATGTGATCTTTATCGGCGAGATGCGGGATGCCGAGACTGTCCTCGCGGGTATCCAAGCTGCCGAGACCGGGCACCTGGTCTTTGCGACGCTGCACACCTCTGACACGATGCAGAGCCTCAACCGGATGCTCGAGTTTTTCCCGCCCAGTGAGCGCGAGTTCATCCGGTCATCGCTTGCCAACACGCTGCGTGCGGTGTGCGCACAGAAACTCATCCCGGCGGTCGAGGGCTTTGAGGTGAAGGTGGTGCCCGCGTGCGAGGTGCTGCTCAACTCGCCGATGGTGCGAGAGAAGATCCGCGATGCTGAGGACTCAGACCTGCCAGCGATCATCGCTGGCTCACGGTCTGATGGCATGCAGAGCTTTACCTCCGCCCTTGCAGAGCTGGTCGAGAAAGAGTGGATTGACCTCCAGACTGCGCGCGGGTATGCCCCCAACCGCGATGCACTCGAGAGCATGCTCAAGGGTGTTGAGGTGAAGGCTGCGACGCTTGTCGGGCGGATCAAGGCAGGTGGCGGTGGCACCTGACACACTCACAAGATCGGATCAGGTCGGGAGGGTGTCGAGACAAAGTTGTGCTTTGGGTACCCGGCGGGTTTGATTGGTTCAGCCGCCCTCGCTGGGGGGTGGGCCGGGGGGGGGTGGGTTTGATGCATCGGTCAGGCGTTGGCGGAGTGTTGTGAGCCGTTCGGTCTGCTCGGGGGAGAGCTCGGGGAAGCGGGCTGCCAGGCGATCGGCGATGGCTGCTGCCTGGGGCTGTGTGAGGGCGCGGTCGAGGGCATCGAGCCATGCTTCAACAGACCCACCGATTGCCTCGGCCTGGTCGATCCGGTTGAGACGGAGGAGGAGGGTCACGCGGAGGTCATCGAGCGCGGCCTGCTCGGGGGGCATCGGGCCCTCTGGGAGCAGCGCCAGGGTGTTGATGGCATCGGTGGGGTTGTCGAGGGCGAGGTATGTCTCGCTCAAGAGCAGCAGGCCCTCGGCGAGTTGGGGGGCGCTGGAGGGATCGGTCGCACGCTCGGCGGCTGTCAGCGGGCTTAGGAGGTGGAGGGCCTCGGCATCGTCCCCAGCGAGGCGTGCGAGACGCACGATTTCTGCGGTGGGCAGTAAGGCTGCGTAGTAGGCGAGGACGCGGCTGCGGACTTGGGGTGAGGGGGCGGGAAGGTTTGCAAGGGCTGCATAGCCCCGGGCATCGTGGAGGTGGGTGCGGAGGGCCTTTGCGCAGGACTCAAACAGCGAGGCATCGGAAGTGGCGGCGGCGAGCAGGATATCGACCTGGTCGGCGCGGAGGGCAAGAGCATCGGCGGCCATGACCCGGGTTGCGGGCTCATCAGCGGTGAGCAGCGTGTGGAGGCGGGTGAGGTCTTCTTCTGAGCCGAGGGTGACGAGGAGACGACATGCGGGGCCGGTCAGGGACCTGGTCTGGATGGCGCGCACGCCCAGGAGCACGGCCTGGCGGTCGGCGGGGTCGGTGAGGATGTCGGCACGGAGGAGTGCCCAAGCGGTGTCTGCGGCACGGAGGCGGAGGGAGGGTGAGGCCCCCATCCAGCGCAGCAGAGGCTTGATGGTGACGGCTGCGGGCCAACGGGAGGCGGCAAAGAGCAGGGCATCGGCGGCGCGCGGGTCGGTCTCTCGGTCGAGGGCTGCGAGGATGGCGGGCTCGGCCTGGGGCGGAGCGAGGCGGTTGAGCAGCAGGGCTGCCCTTGTGCGGACGAGGGGCTCGGGGCTTGTGAGCAGGTCGATCGCTGCGAGGGCGACAGAGGGTTGGAGCTGGCGGCTCTCGCCGATCTCGCGGTTGACCAGATCAAAGCCGAGGGCCCGCAGGTCGGGGATCGGGCTGGTGAGGAGGCGCACGAGCAGGTCTGAGCGGTTGTCCTGGGGCGTGAGGAGGTGGATCTGCCGCCATGCTTCGACGAGTCGGCGGTCGGTGTCGCGGGCGGCGGTTTCGAGGGTCTCGATGGCGTTGATGTGTGCGAGGAGGAGTTGGTGTTCCCACTGTCTGTCTGAGAGCGTGAGGCTGTGGGCGAGGTAATCGCGCCATGCTTCGGGGGTGGAGCCGTCATAGGCGGTGAGGCGTTTGAGGCTCTTGGCGGCGGCATCTTGCACCTGTGGGGGGCGGGAATCTGCAACGATATCGACCAGGACCGCGACCGATTAACGGGTACGGAAAGAGCCGAGGGCGAGGACTGCGTCGGTAGCCAGGGGAGAGTTGCCACGGGCCAGGTCGGCGATGGGTGAGAACCAGAGTGCTTGAGGTTGGAGCGCGTGGGAGAGAGCTTCGAGCAGGGCGCGGGCGGGCTGTGGGGATGCGTTGGTGAGGAGTGCCGCAGCGTTGGCGAGTGCTGGGTCACCCTCTGGGAGGGCGAGGATTGCCTCGGCTGCGGCTGTGCGGAGCTCGGGAAGGGTGTCTGGGCTTGTGAGGATTTCGAGGGGGGTGGGGGTGGGGGGTGGTGCTTCGGGTTGGGGGTCGGCGGTAGCGGAGTCAGCGGGTACGGGCTCGGCAGCTTCGGGCTTGGCTGGTGGCGGGTCAGTGGGTTGGCCGGAGAGTTGGGCGGGGAAGCCAACGGCGAGGAGAAGGAGGAGGCAGAGCCACGCGGCGTGCATGGTTGTGTTGCACGGGGGTTGGGTCTTGTGCGGCTGTGCGGTGGTTGTTGGCATGTGGGTGGAGGGTTTTGGGGCAATGGGGAAGTTGGGAGAATCCTAGCCGGTCATGGGTGGCATAGAACCGATATATTCATTTACCTATCATTCGTGGATATGGTTTCGCGGTGAGTGGTGAGATGGTTGGGGTTGTACACAGAGTCCTTTGTAACAGCGAGCGGTCATGAACGAGTGGTCTGATGCAGAAGATCATGTTGAGCGTGCCCACGAGTTGTTCGAGGCGGGCCGGTGGGACGAGGCTGAGAAAGAGCTTCGGGAGGCTCTTGCGCGCGATCCGTATCAGGCCGAGTGGCACTTCAATCTTGCTCTGACGCTTGAGGCGGGCGGTCGGTTCCGTGACGCGGCGGAGTCGTTTAAGAAGGCCTTTGAGCTTGGACCCGGGGATGCGCAGGTGGCGGTGCTTGTCGGGCTCAACTGCCTGCGGGCTGGCGACCCTGAGGGCTCGCTGCCCTGGCTTGATCGGGCTGCGGACCTTGACAACGAGCGGGTTGATCCGCTGATCTATCGCATCGAAGCACTGACGCAGCTTGGCAAGCACGAAGAAGCCGAGACGACCTACTACCTTGCCCAGCAGGTCGAGCCCGATGATGCGGAAGTGTATGCGGTGATGGCTGATTCTCTGCTTGCGCGCGGGCTGCACGACAAGGCGGTCTGGTGCTTGCGGGAGGCGGCTCGTCTTGACCCCGAGCTGCCGCGCGTCGAGGCGAAGCTTGCGGAGGCGTATGCCCGGACGGGGCGGCAGGAACGAGCCCGCCAGCTCTATTTGCGAGAGCTCCGCCGCGACCCGGGAAACATCGACAGCCTGCTCGACCTTGGCGAGCTGCTGATGGACATGCACCGTGACAACGAGGCATCAGAGAAGTTTCGGCGGGTGCTTGAGCTTGAACCTGACAATGCTGATGCGCACTTTAATCTCGGTCGGCTGGCTGCCAAGCTTGGGGACCGGGCGGGCGTGCTGCGGCAGTTTGACCTTGTTGTGCGGCTGGACCCGAGCTATCCGCGTGCGCGGTGTCGACTTGCGGCGGTGCTGCTTGAGTCTCATGCTGGGGGCGCCAGGGACCGCGTGAGGCTGCTGCTGCTTTCAGAGCTTCGAGAGCAGAGTGAACGCCCGGACCGGATCGCGGTCGATGAGATGGATGAACTCGGGCAGCTCTTGCTCGATGCCCACATGCCCACCGAGGCGGCGCGGGTGTTTCGGCGGATCATCGCCCGGCAGCCCAACAACGCTGGGGCGCATCATTCTCTGAGTGTGTGTTACTTTTTGCGTGAAGACCGGGCAGCGGGGATGGAGAGCGCTCGGGCAGCATTGCGGCTTGAGCCTCGGTATATTGCGCCGATGCACAACCTTGCGATGGCGTACCTTGAGCAGGGACAGTGGACACGGGCACGCTATTGGGCGACGCACGCGCGGCGCTTGGCCCCTGATGACCCGTCGTTGCGGCGGCTGCGGCTGAAGCTGCGGGTGCAGGCGATCTTTGAGGTGGTGCGGTGGGCTGGGCGGATAGTGAAGCCGGGGAAGCGGCGGGTGGTCGCGACCACGGATGGAATGTCCGAAACATAGAACAGTTCAGGTGTATTCGGTTCGTGTTTCTTCGAGCCCTGTGTGTGAGTACGGGGTTGGATTGACATGCGATGATCGATATTCCCTATATCCGAGCTTGCGCTCGAGGCTCATACCTAACACGAATCCCGTTTCATTTTCGTGCGTCGCAGCGGGATGGCCGGATTAACAGAGCCCAGAGCGCAAGCGACGGGGTGGCGTGTGCAAGCACATGCCGATCCACCGAAACCAGTCGCTTGCGCTCGCGGCTCTGCTCGACGCATGGCCGAACGCGGAGATGACTGGTGGCACGGCTCTCCCTTTCACCCCCCCACCCCCGCGTGACGCACGAGTTTCAAGCAGGATGCCTCTGATACGAATCCCTCGCTTGCGCGAGGGGCTCTATACAGGCGGGAAGAATACGAATCCCGTCAAAACTCGTGCGGCGGAGGAGGAGAGGACGGAGGGTCGTCCCGGAGGAACGAAGTACCCGATAGCACGAGTTTCAAGCGGGATCCGTATCAACCCGAGCTTGTGTTCGGGGCTCGTAGATACATAGGGCTTGCAGTGACATGCCGTCTGAAAGGCCCGGCCTCGTCAGTGCTGATCGCGGAGTGCGAGCAGTCTCGCAGCCTCTTCAACATCTTTGTCGCCTCGGCCTGAGCAGTTGATGATGAGGTGTTCGTCTTCTCGCATTTCGATCGCCAACCGCACACCCTCGGCGACGGCGTGGGCGGTTTCGAGGGCGGGGATGATGCCTTCGGAACGGGCGAGGTGGAGGAAGGCATCGAGGGCTTCATCGTCGGTGCAGTGGGTATACGAGACGCGACCAGCATCTTTCCACGAGGCGTGCTCGGGGCCGACGCCGGGGTAGTCGAGCCCGGCTGAGCAGGAGTGGACGGGGGAGGTCTGGCCGTTGTCGTCCTGGAG
>JAJRZG010000080.1 GCA_024275365.1 Planctomycetota bacterium
CGGGTACAACGCCAAGAGTGCCCTGCTCGCCCGGGGGCTTGCCGAGATCGCCCGCCTGGGCAGCGCGATGGGGGCAAGCCCCGAGACCTTCTTTGGCATCGCGGGCGTGTGCGACCTCGCCACCACCTGCTTTAGTCCCGAGGGCCGAAACCGCTCCTGTGGCGAGGCACTGGGCAAGGGCACCAAGCTCGCCACCTACCTCAAAGATTCACCCTTCGTCGTCGAAGGAGTTGCCACAACCCGCAGCGTGATGGACCTGGCCCGCAAATACCGGGTCGAGATGCCGATCACCGAGGCGGTGCATGCCGTGCTCTTTGAGGGGGTGGACCCGATCCGGGCGATCGGCAGGCTGATGAGCCGAGACCTCAAGCAGGAGCGGGTGGGGTAGGCGTGGAAGGCACGGAGCACGGCTCACAGAGCCGTGGCACACAGAACTGTGGTACACCCGCCCGCAACTTCATTCACACCCGGGCTGCGCCACCCACTCATTGAAGAACCCCAGCAGGTCGCGGGTGTTGATGGAGCCGTCGTAGTCCCAGTCGGTGAAGATGCTGCGGTTGAGCCAGGCGGTGAGATAGGCGGCAACATCCTCAGCATCAACCTCGCCGTTGTCGTCAAAGTCGGCCCGACACCCGGTGGGAATCTTGTTCTTTTTGCCCGCCTTAAAAGTTCCAGTATGCACACCGCTGGAGCGGACCGACGATAGCCTCAATATTGGCCTGAAGCTGCTTGATGAATGGGACCTCGAAGACGATCTCTCTGTAGCGCTGCCAGTCATGCGGACAGCCGTCGCCACCGAGCAAGACGGTGAAGTTGCTGTGGCCGAAAAGATGCCAGTCCTCGTGCTCGATGGTATCGAAGATATCGTGGGGGCCAATACAAATCATGAATTCATAGGGCACGAAGTAGTCACGGATCGATTCGGGGACTGCTCGTGCAAGTTCGTCCTTGAGTACTTCTCCGTAATCAAGATTGTTCAGAAAAAATGTTACTGTCTTACCGGGGCTTTGATAGTTCATCGCCTGGAGCGGGCTTTCGACTCTAACTATCTCTGAGTGAGGCTCCTCTAACCCGGCACGCAGCAAATCCGGGACAGCCTCCATTCGCATATCCTTTGATTTCTCGATATGCAGTGTCGTCGAGGGGGAAGGTGTGTGCTGCAAGCAATCCAAGACGGCCTGGAGTTGCTCGGAACCCTTGAGCGACTCAGCCATGAAGAAATCGATAACTCCGCCAATACTCATGGGTTCAGACATTCCAGTAGACGCATTGTTGGATAGATTGGCCTGTAGTGTGCTGGAGATCGTTCGAGAACTTCTGGATTTCAGGCATAGCCAGCACGAGGCGGCGGTATTCAGGCCAATCATCCGGGCTGCCATACCCCCATACCCCCAGTGACCAGAAGGCTCGCCCAAACAGCAACCCTTCGTCATGCTCGGCACCTTCCCAGATGTCGTGCCAACCGATGTTGATCAGCGTGCCGCCTGGCAAGAAAGTTCCTGCCACCTCCTTCGGTATCGCATCGCAAATAATCTCCGCAAGCCCCTCGAGCCTGGGGCTTTCCACACTGTCGAGCATGAGGGTACGGTTCTCAACAAACAGGGCCGAAGCCTTGCAAGCCGGAAGAGGCTTTGGCACAACAACTCCTGTCAACAGCTCATCATCCGGTAGCAGACATTCTGTATGCGGTAGTGTCCCAGCCAGTTGCATTTGCCATCGTTTCCATGTCTGGTCCGGCTCTGTAGTCCGTGAAGCAAGCCATATTTGTGTGGCACCAATCGTTTCCAGAAGCCGTGTGATCAAGACCCGTGGACAAGCAACGGATTCTGTAGAAAAGAAGGTGATATATCCTTGCTGACTCATGCCTTACTCCATCATATTGTATACACACCGGCATTGTCGTCATTCCTGGGCGGGATACCATGTATAGAAGACTCCGATAGAGAGGAGATCTGCCACAACATCCGAGCCGCCAGGTGCAAAGTTGCCAAAGAACTGCGCAATCTCATATATAAGGTCTTTGCAGATCAAACCTCTCATCTGTGGATCCTTCTCTCGCTGAAACTCAATGATAAGTGGAGCCACCTTGATCTCAAAGTTTTTCTCAATATCTGAATACATGATGACCGATACCGCCGTACCGAATCCTGCAACAGCCCCCGCACCAATTATGCGCATTCCAGTCCGGAGTCTCGTCCCTTCCGCATGAAGGTGCCACCCTTTAGATCTGCTCCAGCGTTTTACAGGCACAACCTTTCGCACATCACGCCCGCCAATAACATCCTTTAATCGCCGCCGTTGATCACTACCAAATGTCAGATTCAGGCTCGTCTTGACATCGAACAGGTCTTCGACCTTGTTTGGGTCGACCACATCGCCAACTTCGAGCGTATAGCCCTGCTTGAGATACATGACATCAACCTGTGTAAGATAAATCGACCGGACCCCATCTGGGGTCGTGCCGCCAAATCGGAGCACGGTATTCGTACGATTGTCGATCCAGATATCAGTCACCCACTGCGGCTTTCCCTCTAGTTCCAGGGAGACACGCTTATGAACTTCTTTTCCGAAAGCACCGGAGTCATTGTACTTGTATGTCGTACCGTCAATGCTCGAAGTACCATCCCACTGATCATCCTCCAGTTGACCGACGGCCTCGTCGATAGCAATATGTATTTTTTGGACCCACTTCGGCTGCTCGACCAGTTCGATATCGACTGAGGGCTGCTGCCATATCGGCCAGTACTCACACGGCATCGGATTCTGAGTGAGTACGACCCACTCGGAATCGCCGGAGAGTGGACCATCGTAGCCCATGCGGTAACACATGAACTCTTCGGTATACAGGTGAGTCGTATCATCCAAGAGTGGTAGTGGCCAGCGATCGACGAAGAGGGTGTCGAGAACATTTGGTCTCGGGTCATAGACTCGCCAGAAATAACTCATCCAGGCACCGGGCGTCATCGTCTCTGGTAGATTGTCGTCAAGACCGACGGGTTCGGTTGCAATCAGGCCCGCTACCGGCATTGGAGATTCACCGTACCCCGCCCCCCACAGTTCGATCTTCGATCCGGTGATCCTCACTCGGTCGCGGGCGATATACCCCACATCCTCCCGCGGCGAGTATTCGACGGTGATCTCGATATCGCCGGGAACCTGACTCGGGCGGACGACCTCGACATAGAACCGTCGGCTGGCCTTGCCATCGACGAGACCGAGCTCTTCGCGGGTATATTCGCCAGGGGCGATGTAGTGTCCGCCGTTTTTAACGGGGCGCGGGTCGCGGTCGGGTTTGTCGTTCCGCCAGAGACGCAGGGAGCCCTTCGCCGGCAACACGAACGGGTTGTTGAGTGTCTGCCGGATGCCGAGGGGCGGGGAGGCATCGTACGAAATACGGATCTTCGCGTCGTCGCAGTAGAGTTTGCTCAGGCCCAGAACAGCGAAGGGAAAGTCGGCGGTCTCGTCACGGTCGTCGATCTCGAAGTCCGTTTGCTGGAGCAGGTCGTAGCCGTCGGCATACCCGGGAATGCCATCGTTGTCGAAGTCGAGTGTGTTGGCGAGAATGACCTTGCCGGGGAGAAGTTCATCGCCGAGTTCGTCCTCGACATCCTCCTCTTCGGCGCTTCTGTCGGGCCGGTCGAAGTCGTTGTCATTATCGCTGTCGATGTCGAGGTCGGCTCGAACGACACGAGATTCGCAGAACGCCGAGGCATTACAGCCATCGACGGTGTATGTCACATTGGCCCGGAGCGTCCCCGGCCGCGAGACTCGGGCGATGCAGATGGGGCCGTCTGTGACGACATCCTCAGCACCAGAGACGGACCATGTGTATTCACCCCCGAGCGGCCAGCCAAAGGCGATGTAGATAACAATTTGTTGTGAAGGCCATGTAAACCCAATGTATTGGCCACAGGGGCCGGCGATGGCGACGAGGCAATCGTCTTCGCGTTCCCAGGTGTCGTCGGGGTCGAAGAACTCGCAGGGCTCGGGCTCTTGGTCGTCTTCGGGTTCGTCGCCGTCGTAGTCCTCATCGTCGTCACCGCCGCCCCCGCCACCTCCACCTCCACCTCCACC
>JAJRZG010000081.1 GCA_024275365.1 Planctomycetota bacterium
AGGAAGACATCGTTGGCGTAGGTGATGCGGCCCTTGAGGTCGGTTTTGCTGACGATGATCTCGTCTTCACCAAATGATCGCTCGATGCCGGTGGGTCTGATCTTTGGGACAGCCATGGATGTCTCCGCAGGGGCTGTGGTGTCGGTATGGGTCTCTGGCATCGCGTATCGGCCGATGGGCGGGTGTGCTTGAGGGCAGAGTGTGGATTCGCATGGGGGTGTGTGGAATAGCGGGATAACTGCTGCTGGACTGGGGGAAAGCCACCAGAGCGGGAGGTAGGATTCTTGTGAAATGGGCTCGTGGTGTTCTTTCAAGGGAGATTCTTTGATGTCGGACTCAAATAGTGATGAATGTTCTCGGCGGGTGTTTGTGGGTGCGGGGCTTGCTGCGCTGGGGTATGGGGCTGCATCAGCCAGCGCTCGTCCTGGTGGTTCTCACTCAGGTACGGGTTCGGGTGTGGGGTTACGCAAGGCGTGGATTGATGGCAACGGTCCCGGCTGGTTCACGCTGGCCGAGGAGCACTTTACGAATGTAAACTGCTTTGATGGTACCTGGACATGGGAAGGTGAGAACCTGCACTGCACAGGTCAGCCGGTGGGGGTGCTTCGGAGTGTGAAGGCGTACACCAACTTTGAGTTTGTGTGCGAGTGGAATCATCGCAAGCCGGCGGGGAACTCGGGGATCTTTGTCTGGGCGACGGGGGAGTCGCTGGCTGCGCTTGCTGAGGCGGGCAAGCCAGGATTGCCCAGGGGGATCGAGGTGCAGGTGCTCGATCTTGCGTATGGCGGGGACAACCCGGCGGACTGGTACACGAGCCACGGGGATGTCTTTCCGGTGGGGACGAAGATGACGCCATTCCCGCCCTTGTCACCGAACGGGGTGCGGAGCTTTCCCTCGAAAAACCTGAGCAACGGCTCAGGGGAGTGGAACCATTATTACATCCGGGCGATCAACGGCGAGGTGCGGCTGTGGGTGAACGGGGAGGAGGTCTCGGGGGGGAACAACTGCGAACCCAGGCATGGGTACCTTGCGCTCGAGTCGGAGGGGTCGCCGATTGACTTTCGGAATCTTCGGCTTCGGGAGTTGCCGTGAGGGGGCGTGGTTGGGTTGTGTACCACGGGTTTCGCTGCGCCCTGCGGGCTGCGCTTCACCCGTGGCTACAGGCCTGCGCCCCGATGGGGCGGTGAAGTGTGTTGTGTTCGGGGAAGAAAAAGGCACCCCCTCCCCGGCCTCCCCCACGGGGCGCGGGGGAGGGAGGCAGAGGAAAGGCACTCGTGTTCGTGCTGGGCACTGCGGGGAGGGCTTTCTTTGCAGTAGACTCTTGGCATGAAGATTGACTACTCGTATCCGTATTCCTCGCAGCGGGCTCCCGTGTTTGCGAAGAATGTTGTCTCGACCAGCCACCCGCTTGCCGCCCAGGCGGGGCTTGAGATGCTGCAGCGGGGGGGCAACGCAATCGACGCAGCAGTGGCAACCGCGATGGCGTTGACGGTGCTCGAACCGACAAGCAACGGAATCGGGGCGGACAACTTTGCTCTTGTCTGGACAGGCGGCGGGCTGCACGGGCTCAATGCCTCGGGGCGGGCGCCGCTCGGGCTGCAACGGGAGCGGTATGCGGGGATGGACCGGATTCCGTTTTATGGCTGGGACGGCGTGACGACGCCGGGGGCGGTCTCGGGGTGGGTGGCGCTGCTTTCTGAGTTCGGCTCGCTGCCGATGCCGGTTGTCGCCGAGCCCGCGGTGCGGTACGCAAGGGAGGGAGCGATCGTGCCGCCGGAGATCGGGAACGGGTGGGCGCGCAGCGCAGCACGGGGGTATCGGGGGGAGGCGTTCAAGGCGTGGCACGAGACCTTTGCACCCGAGGGGCGCGGGCCGCGGATCGGCGAGTTGGTGAAGCTGCCCGACCACGGCGACACGCTCGAACGCATCGCCGAAACCAACGGCAAGGCGTTCTACCACGGTGCGCTGGCCGAGCGGATCGAGGCGGCAGCGATCGCGGGTGGGGGTGACTTGCGAGGGGAAGATTTGACGGCCCACCAGGCCGAGTGGGTGCGGCCGATCAGCCTTGAGTATCACGGGTGGAAGCTCCACGAGATCCCACCGAACGGGCAGGGGCTCACAGCCTTGATCGCGC
>JAJRZG010000082.1 GCA_024275365.1 Planctomycetota bacterium
CCCCCCCCTCAGGCCCCGGCACCTTTCGATTTCCTACCTGTGCACCCGTCAACGCCACGATCTCATCGGCAAACCACCCTTCCTCGGTGGCCTTGGCAGCCCGCTGGTGGCTCTGCGCAGCAAACCGGTCCTGCTCTTCACTGCTGATCCCGTGCTTCTGGGCTGTCCAATCCGCAGTACACCCCATCGCCCACCCCTCGAATGCACAGGTCAACCCGTCGTTGAGCATGTGGTCCTTGAACGCAGCATCCCCAAACTTCACCCCCTCGCGCACAGACGCATAGTGGGGGGCGCGGGTCATATTCTCGATGCCGCCCGCGATCACACACTCGTTGTCACCCGCCTTGATGCTCTGGGCAGCCATCATCACCGCCTCAAGCCCAGACCCACAAACCTTGTTGATCGTCTTGGCGCTCAGCGTGTCGGGCAATCCAGCCTTGAGCCCCACCTGCCGTGCCGGGTTCTGCCCAAGCCCCGCCTGCAAGACGCACCCCATGACGCACTCATCGACCGTCCCCTTGATCGACTTGTGCTCAGAAAGCAAAGCCTCAACCGCAAACGCCCCAAGCTGCGGCGATGCTACCTTGCTCAACCCCCCAAAGAATCGACCGATCGGCGTGCGTTTGGCGGCCACGATGACTGGCTGGTTTGACATGCTCAAGCTCCTCATGCTGCTGGTTTCTCGCCGCGGCTGCGTCAATCCACAGGCGAGGGAGTGTTCAGCAAGACTCTAGGTTCTGGGTGATGTGGTTTCCCAACTCCGGGGAGTTCGCCCCTCCGGAGCGATCTTTGGTGGCACGGTTCTCCGAACCGTGTATCTCCGCACCACAACACCCGGCTCGGAGAGCCGGGCCACCGCCTCGGGACGGACTACCCATTCACCCCGGGCTCGGCACCAGGATCACCGACCCATTCTCCTCATCCCGATCCCCAACCACACACGCAACAATCACTTCTGCGACCTCTTCCGGCATCAGCGTCATCGCCCGGGGCAACTCCTCCTCACCCACAATCCCCCGCAGCATCTCGGTTTCCACAGCCCCCGGCGCAACCGCAAACGCCTTGATCCCCACCTCGGCCCCCTCGCCCGCGCACGCCAGTGTCAGCAGGTTCACTGCCGCCTTGCTTGCTGCATACGCTCCAAGCCCCGGGAACGGGTCCACCGTCGCCATGGATGAGACATTCACGACCCGCGCAACACTCCCCGATTCCTCGTGCTGCTTCGCCATCGCCCCCCACGCCTCGGCGACCAAAACCATCGGCCCCACCGCATTCACCCGGTAGAGCGTCTCAAGCTCTTCCCACCCGTACTCCGAAATCGGGCGAAACAACGCCCCCGCCGCGTTGTTGACGATCGCATCCACCCGACCAAAGGCTTCGAGCGTCCCCTGCACGATCCCCCGCGCCCCCTCCTCACACCCGACATCCGCAGGCAGCACAAGCGACTCCCCCCCGACCATCTCAGCAGTGCCCTCCAGAGCCTCCCGCCGGCGACCCACCAGCACCACCACGAACCCCCGCGCCCCCAGCGCAGCCGCCGTCGCCCGCCCGATTCCGCTCCCTGCCCCCGTCACAATCACAACCGGCTGCTCGTTCATACCCCGAGCATAGCGGCTGCCAATCCCGCATACACTCACCCCATGTCGATCACCAACTGGTCCATCGCCGCCTGTCTGTTGGTTGTCCTCGGCCTCCCGATGGTCATGACCCGCTGCACCGGCGACCGCAAGCCCAAAGCAGACAGCTCCGTCCCCGCACTCATCATCATCACGCCCCATGTCCCCCAGATCCGCGACGAGTTCGGCAGGGCATTCAGCGACTGGCACCGCCGCACCTACAACTCAAACGCCCGCATCGACTTCCGCACGATCGGTGGCACAAGCGAGATCATCCGCGCCCTCCAGGCACGCTACAACGCCGCACTCTCTGCGGGCAAGTACGAACTCTCCCCCGACGGCCAGGTCACCATGCAGCCAGGCGCGATCGACTTTGACATCATGTTCGGCGGCGGCTCCTACGACCACGGCCGTCTCAAAAAGGGCGTCACGCTCGTGACGACCAACGATGCCGGTAAAGAACAAAGAATCATGGTCCCCCTTTCCATCCCTGCCGGCTTTCCCCAATCCCAGCTCGACGAGTGGTTCGGGGACAACGCTGTCGGCGCAGGGCTGCTCTACGACCCGGACGAATACTGGATCGGCACCGCCCTCTCCGGCTTTGGTATCGTATACAACCGAGACCTCACCCGTGAGCTCCTCGGCAAAGACAACCTCAAAAGTTTCCACGACCTCACCGACCCTCGTCTCGCCGGCTGGGTTGCACTTGCCGACCCCCGCCAGTCCGGTTCCATCACCACATCCATGGACGCCATCCTCTCCGGCTTCGGGTGGGAGGAGGGCTGGCGCACCCTCCGCGCCATGGCGGCCAACACCCGCTACTTCACCAACTCCTCGACCAAGCCCCCCATCGATGTCTCACAGGGTGAGGCGGCTGCCGGGCTTGCGATCGACTTCTATGGCAGGTCACAGTCCCAGGTCGTCATGCGCGCAGGCGAAACACCCGAAACCACCCGCGTCGGCTACATCGACCCACCAGGAGAGGTCTCGATCGACGCAGACCCCGTCTCCATCCTTCGCGGCGGCCCCAACCCCGAGCTTGCAAAACGCTTCGTCGAGTTCTGCCTCAGCGACGAAGGCCAGGCACTCTGGAACTTCCACGCCACTTCAACCACTCTCGGTGCCAAAAACCCCACAACCCAGGACGGCACCCAGCTCGGCCCGCTCCGCTTCGAGCTCCGCAGAATGCCCGTCCGCCGAGCCTTCTACAAACCCTTCGCCCGATACCTCATCGACAAGGTAGACCCCTTCACGGCAGCCTCGGACACCCCCCCCGCAGGATGGCGTTCCAGCATCGGCATAATGATGGGCGCGTTCGCTGTCGAGAACCACGAACGCATCGGCCACGCCTGGCTCGCACTCCGCGATGCTCAGGACGCAGGCGTTGACCCGGCCACCATCGCAAAGGCAGACACTCTCTTCTTTGCATTCCCGACTCCCGAGCAGGTAGACCGCCACTGGCTCGCCCTCTTTGGCAAGCCCAACGCCAACAACCCAAACGCAATCACACTCCCTCAAGACGCAAAACTCCCCTTTACGCCCGAGAACTACCGCGCCATACGGAATACCTGGCGCAACCCGGCGGTGCAATCTCGTCTCTCCATCGTCTACGCACAGGCATTCTCCGAAAACTATGAACATGTCATCAACATGCTCAAAGCCGACACCCACGACCGCCCCAACGACTCCCCCCGCAACGCCAACGGCTCAACGCCCTGAACGCACCACAATGCCAAAAGATGCGAAAGCTGAACTCCCCTCCAACAGCGAGCGACCAACGCTCACCAAAATCATCGCTACGCTCGGCCCCGCAAGCATATCACCCGAGATGATCACCAAACTCGTCGAGGCAGGGGTCGCCATCTTTCGCCTCAACTTCTCGCACGGCACCCTCGAAGACCACGCAACACAACTCGACAATGTTCGGGCTGTCGCCAGAAACCTCCGCAGACCAATCGCCGTCCTCGGCGACCTCCAAGGCCCAAAGATCCGCGTCGGCACAGTCCCCGGCTCTGGCATAGAGCTCAATGCCGGGCAAGAGGTCCGGCTCTGTCTCGGCCTTGCACAAGCCTGCGAAGAGACCGACCCCGTCACCGGTGAACTCTCAGCCCTGCTCCCCTTCGAGTATGAACCCCTCGTCCGTGAGGTCGAGCCCGGGCACCGAGTCCTCATCAACGACGGCGCGATCCGAATGCTCGCCGTCGAGAAAGATATCAACAGAGGCCAGCTCCTCTGCCGCGTCACCACCGGCGGCCTCGTCACCACCCGCAAGGGCATCAACCTCCCGGATTCTGACCTCTCCGCCCCCGCCATCACCGAGCGAGACTGGGAGTGCGTCGAGTGGGCTGTCCAGCACGGCGTAGACCTGCTCGCACTCTCCTTTGTCCGCTGCGCAGCAGAAGTCCTCGAACTCAAGGAACGACTCGCCGGCATGTGCCCGATCAACCCCGACGAAAAAGACGACTTCCTCGGCGCCTCCATCCCCGTCATCGCCAAGATCGAAAAACCCCAGGCGGTTGACGACATCGAGGCCATCGTCGAGACCGCCGATGCCATCATGGTCGCCCGCGGTGACCTGGGTGTTGAGATGGACATGGCCCGTGTCCCCATCGTCCAGAAACAGATCATCGAGACCTGTGGCCGCTACGGCAAGCCTTGTATCGTCGCCACGCAGATGCTCGAATCCATGATCGAGAACGCAAGCCCAACCCGTGCCGAGGCAACCGACATCGCAAACGCGGTGCTCGACGGCGCAGGTGCTGTCATGCTCAGCGCAGAGACCGCCACCGGCAAGCACCCCGCCCTCGCAGTCGAAACAATGCGCCGCATCGCCCAATCCGCAGAAGACCACCTCGCATCGCTCCCCCCAAAGCCCAGCGCACCCGAAACGCTCCAACAGCAGCGATACCGAACCGCAGCCCTCGCCCACGGCGCGTGGCATATTGCAAATGACATCGATGCCGAGCTGATCGTCTGCTGGTCAGAGCACGGCGGTGCAGCCCGCTACCTCAGCCAGAACGACTTCAACATCCCTATCATCGCCTACACCTCAAGCATCAAAGCCGCCCGCCGCATGGCCCTGCTCCGGGGTGTCACCGCAATCAGAACCCAGCCCCCAGAGTCAGGCCGTCTCCGTGAATGGAGCCGCGACCTCGACGCCGACCTCATCGCCCGAGGCTGGGCAGAGCACGGCACACCAACCATCCTCCTCGCTGGCAAACCCCTCGGCAAGGCCAAGGTCTCGACAAGCGTCGCCGTCCACTATGTCGGCCAAGACACCGGCTACGGCACCCACGACGACTGATCCCGATCCCCCTCCGCCCCGCGGAGGGGGTGGCCGAGCTTGCGATGGCCGGGGGAGGTGCGTCAACCCAAACACCCCACAACATCCCACGACGAATCTCAATCCCTACCATCCCCCATGCGTATCACCGTCAACAACGACCCCCGCGACATCCCCGAAGGCACCACCCTCGCCACCCTCATCCACGACCTCGGCCTCGACGCTGCCCCCTGCGCAGCCGAGATCAACAAAGCCCTCATCCCCAAACGCAACCACCAAGACCACCAACTCAACGAAGGCGACACCATCGAACTCGTCACCCTCGTCGGCGGCGGCTGATTCCGCCCTCCCAAGGCCGGGGCACTCCAGGCCCTACCCCTTCACCAAACCCTTCCGAATGACACCGGACCTGACGCTCTGCGAAGGTCCGGGTAAGGTCGCGGGCGACATGCAGAAAAACCCGGAGCTTCGCAAGCTCAGCTCCGGCGTCCCCGATCCGTCCTCCTCGTGGATGCAGTGGCTCGGATTTCCGCCCCGCGGTCCCTACCCTCCCCCATGACCACGCAAACAATCCAACCCGGCCTCACCCCCTTCACCATCGCCAGCCGCACCCTCACCAGCCGCCTCTTCGTCGGCACCGGCAAGTACGCCGACTTCCCCACGATGCAGGCCGCCCTTGACGCCTCCGGGACCGAGGTCGTCACGGTGGCTGTCCGCCGCGAACGCCTCTACAACGAGCGGGGCGAATCCCTCCTCGACTTCCTCGACACCGACCGCTACACCATCCTCCCAAACACCGCCGGCTGCTTCACCGCTGAAGACGCTGTCCGTGTCGCCCGCCTCGGCCGCGAGCTCCTCGACCAGCTCGGCAACCCCGGCGCAAGCTGGGTCAAGCTCGAAGTCCTCGGCGACAAGAAGACACTCCTCCCCGACCCCGTCGGCACGCTCGAAGCCACCCGCGAGCTCGCCAAGGACGGCTTCCAGATTCTCTGCTATTCAAGCGACGACCCAATCTCCGCAGCCCGCATCAAGGACGCCGGCGCAACCGCCGTCATGCCCGCAGGCTCACCCATCGGCTCGGGCCAGGGCATCCTCAACCCCGCCAACATCATCCTCTGTCTCGAAGCCCTCAAGCGCGGCGACCCCACCTACCCCGTCATCGTCGATGCCGGCGTCTGTGCAGCAAGCGATGTCTCGGTTGCCATGGAACTCGGTGCCGACGGCGTGCTGCTCAACACCGCCATCGCCCACGCCACAGAGCCGGTGATGATGGCCCATGCCATGCGCAAAGCCTGCGAGGCCGGCCGCCAGAGCTACCTCGCCGGCCGCATCGACAAAAAACTCTACGCCACCGCCAGCAGCCCCTTCGAGGGTGCGATCAGCTACATCCCCGGCGAGTAGTCCGGCGAGTAGTCCGGCGAGTAGTCCGGCAAGCAGTCCGGCAAGCAGTACAGATTCTCCAATCAAACCACGAGTTCCACCAATCCCCGAGCGCAAGCGAGGCTCTTGCTCCCTCCCCCGCGCCCCGCGGGGGAGGGCTGGGGAGGGGGTTCTTCTTCAGAAAAACCCCTCACTTGCGTGAAGGGTTCTCTCCAAAAAAACCCGTGCCTAGAAGCGGCTCATACGCATCCTGTTTCATTCCTATGCGTGAGCTAGTTTGTTGCAGTGATACTTCGTGGTGGTGTGTGGGCGAGGGGCTCGCTGCGGGAGGGAAACCAATGCACAGGAACTGTGCGGGCTCCGTCTGCTCTCGGCTTTCGCCCCGAGGGGGCGCAGCCCCGTGGGGGCGCAGGGCTGTAGCCACGGGTGAAGCGCAGCCCAACGGGCGCAGCGGAACCCGTGGAAGGTGGTCTGCTGTGAATCCGCCCCGGGAGGGGCGGCGGGGTTCCCAAGAGCCCTGAGCCCCATCCGGGGCTCAAAGCACAGAACCGCTGCTCTCCACGGGTTCCGCGTGCTGCGCTCGCTCCACCCGTGGCTAGAACCCGCTGCCCCATCCGGGGCAAAGTACACCACTCCCCATCCATGCGAAAAGGACGATTTCCGTCTGAATCTCGTGCGGAGCAGTGGGAGAAATGGAGAACCGCTCAGGAGAAGCGGAGTACCCGGGAGTGCGAGAACTTCGTGGGATCAGTATCCGTCCCTCCTTCGCTCCTATTCCTTCCCTTCCCCAATCACCCGCCTCGCCGCCTCTTCAACCGAAGCACTCCGCATCCCCGCAGCCTTCCCCTTCTCGATCGCCTTCTCCGTCGGGCATCCCTTCTCGAGCGCCACAAACGCCGCCCACAAACCCCCGACCCGGTTCGACGACCCACAATGCACCATCACCGGCCCGTCCGATTCTCGTAGCGCCTCAGCAAACCGCTTCACATCATCCGTGCTCATCGTCGCCGGCGACACGGGGATATGCACATACGCCATCCCCAGCCCTGCGACCGTCGCCGCTTCATCAAAGCTCGCCCCGTCTTTCCCCTCGTGCGTGCGGATATCGATCACCATCGTCCCGCCCTCTGCCGCGTACCGCGCAAGTGCTGCCTCCGTAGGCTGACCGGCAAAGGTCATCCCCCCCATCCGGCTCACATTCTTCACATCGTCATACCCCGCCAGAGGCTCGGCCATCCCCATCTGTGTGCCATCACACGCGATCTCCTTGCGATCGCTCGACGACGAGCACCCTCCCAAAAGCAGCCCCGCACCCACCGCAGCACCCAAAAACAGAACCCCCGCCATCATTTCCAAGTTGGTCCGCATCACAAGCCTCGTTTCTGTCTGAGAGGCGGTCTGGGTCGCGTGTGTCGCCCGCTGCGCACCCGCACCCGGCCTCGGTTGTCTCCGGCAAGTGTATCCCCAACTCCATCAAACCCCACGCCCTTGCCCACCGCCTACCATTTCATCAGCCAGGGAAACCATCCGCCCATGGAACAGCAGACCGCCCCCATCCCGCGTGCATCCAAAGCCCCAAAGGCCCGTGGCTCCGTCGCAACCACACGCGGCATCCATGTCCAGACCCACCCGGTCTACATGAACACGCAGGCCGACCCCGACGGCCAGAAGCATGTCTTCGGCTACCGGGTCATCATCACCAACAACTCCGACCACACAATCCAGGTCATCGGCCGCCACTGGACAATCATCGACGCCGACGGCAACTGCCGCGAGGTCGACGGCGAGGGCATCATCGGCCAGCAACCAATCCTCGAACCAGGCGAGTCCTTCGAGTACGCCAGCTTCTGCCCCCTCCCCACCCCCTGGGGCACGATGGAGGGCTCCTACCTCATCGCCAACGAGACCGGCAACTTCCAAGCCACCATCGCCCGCTTCTACCTCATCGCCGACAACACCTGATCCCCCCTCCACCCAAAGCCGCATTCTCCTCCAACTCGCTGCCTTTGCTCCCTCTCCCGCGCCTCGTGGGAGAGGGCTGGGGAGAGGGCTCTTCTTCTCCCTTTCCTCCTCCCCTCGTATCCTCCGCGTGGTATATATCCCCTATGCGCACCCTCCTCTTTCTCGTCCTCCTCCTCCTCTCCTCGTGCTCTGCCCCCAAAGCACCCCACCTCGCCACCGACATCACCCACACCGGCGACGAGATCATCGTCGCCGGCCGCCGCTTCCACACCGGCGCACCAGTCGTCCTCTGGTTTGAGCCTCCCTACTACAACGCCTACGCCACCACCCGCCGCTTCACCCCCAGCGTAAATACTCCCAATGCCCAAGCGACCGCAAGCCAGCACCCGGACGCACCCACCTACTCAACCCGCACCATGCCCGGCAACCCGAACTCCCTGGCCGACCTCCAACGCCACATCGACCAGTTCGTCATCCACTACGATGCCGCGGGCTCAGCCCGCCAGTGTTTTAAAATCCTCCACGACATCCGGGGACTCTCCGTCCACTTCCTCCTCGACACCGACGGCACCATCTACCAGACCCTCGACCTCAAAGAGCGAGCCTGGCACGCCACAATCGCCAACGACCGCTCCATAGGCATCGAACTCGCCCACCCCGGCGCGTTCCCGATGAAGGTGACCTCACCCCGCATGGGGACCGACCCCACCCCCCTTGCCGAGTGGTACGCCCACGACGACCGCGGCACCTACCTCTCCCCACCCGACTGGCTCGACGACCCGCAAACCCGCACCCCCGACTTCACCCCCCGCCCCGCACGCCCCCACCAGATCTTCGGCATGGTGCAGGGCAAACTCCTCACCCAATACGACTTCACCGACGAGCAATACGACTCACTCATCAAGCTCACCACAACTCTCTGCGCCATCTTCCCCGAGATCCGCCTCGACTACCCCCGCGCTGCATCGGATGTCGGGAACACCGCTATTCGCAACTCCGGCTCCCTCTCCCGCGCCCCGCGGGAGAGGGCTGGGGAGAGGGTGTCTTCTTCCTCCCTCTCCCCCTGGGAGAGGGCCGGGGTGAGGGCTCAGCCTCCCCCCCTCCTCACCCACGCCCTCACCCCAACCGAGTTCACAAACTACAAAGGCATCCTCGGCCACTACCACATCCAAAAAAACAAGATCGACCCCGGCCCCGCCTTCGACTGGGACCGCGTCATCGAGGGCACCACCCGTCTGAGGCAAGAACCCATCCCCCAAGAGTGACCCCACGGCCCCCACCCCCACCCCACGGCCACCCCCACCCCCATCCCCACGGCCACCCCGCCAAACTCACAACCCGCCCTCATAGCCCGCAAACGCCGTCGGGCCTGGATATCGGGCGTTGCACAAGGACCGCAAAGCCGCGCACAAGGACAGAAGAGCCGCGCACAAGGACAGAAGAGCAGCGCACAACGACCGCAAAGCCCTCTGCGGCGACCGAAGAGGGCTCTTCAGCGGCCGCACACAGCTCTCCTACAAACGCTCACGACCCGACACGGCCCCCGGCCCCCGGAGATCCTTTGAGCGATTCTGTGCTATGAAGTACGCTCTTGGACCGATCTAGAGCGAGGAACCTGCCCGGTGCGCATCCGATGCTCGCCGCATGCAAAGGGGCATCATCATGACACGCTTGAGAATGTCGGTACTGGCGGCGTCGGTTCTGTGCCTGTGGATGACGGCGGGAGTCCGCGGCCAAACCACGGGTTCCATCGAAGCGTGGGGATACAACATAGGCGATGTGCCCGCGCCCAACACCGGGTTCGTGGCAATCGCGGGGGGCGAAACCCACAGCCTTGGCCTGAGGTCCGACGGTTCCATGGCGGCGTGGGGATACAACGGCGACGGCCAGCTCAATGTGCCCGCGCCCAACACCGGGTTCGTGGCGGTCGCGGGGGGCACCAACCACAGCCTTGGCCTGAAGGCCGATGGCTCCATCGAGGGGTGGGGACTCAACGACAGCGGCCAGCTCGATGTGCCCGCGCCCAACAGCGGGTTCGTGGCGGTCGCGGGGGGTTGGCTCCACAGCCTGGGCCTGAGGGGCTGCCCCGCCGACCTCAACGGCGACGGCGTGGTCAACACTCAGGACTTCATCGCCTTTCTCGGTGCCTGGGCCAACGGCGATGAACTCGCCGACTGGAACAACGACGGCACAATCAATACCCAGGACTTCCTCGCCTACCTCAACGACTGGGCCGCCGGCTGCCCCTGATACGCCTACAAACAAGCTGCGTGATACACTCCTGTCCGCGCTCCTCGGCGAGGGTTGAGCGAAACCAACGCACCAAGCCCACCGACAACACCCCCGCCGCACGCAGGAACGGAGACAAACACCATGAGCTGCAAGTTGTGCGGGGGAGACTTGCTCACCCAGGTTTCGCACCGAGATGCCAAATCCTCCGAGCCCCTCAATGTCTCGATCTGCCGTGACTGTGGCCTCATCCAGCAGGTGCCTATCCCGACCGATGAAGACCTCGCCAGGTTCTACGCCCACACCTACAGGACAGAATACAAAAAAACCTCTACCCCAAAGCCCAAGCATGTCTACCGAGCCGGCATGGCAGCCAGAGACAGGCTCGCGTTTCTCGCATCCAACAGCATCACCGACGGCAAGCTCCTCGATGTCGGCGCTGGCGGTGGCGAGTTCGTCTACCTCGCGGGCAAAAATGGGTTCGAGGCATCGGGCATAGACCCAAACATCGGCTACGCCGAATACGCCAAAGCAGAGTACGGCATCGACATCCGCACCCTCCAACTCGCCGAGGTCTCCGAGCACTGCACCGTTGCGACCATGTTCCATGTCATGGAGCACATGCCATCGCCTGTTGCGACATTTGGGTCGCTGTGGGAGATCATCGAGCCGGGTGGGGTCCTCTTTGTCGAGGTGCCCAACATAGAAACCAAGAGCGCATCCCCACACAACATCTTCTTCAAGGCGCACATCCACTACTTCAGCAAGGCCATGCTCGCAGCCTGCGCAAGCCAGCACTTCGAGGTCATCACGACCAGCCAATCGGCAAACCTCCGCATCCTCTTCAAACGCCGAGATGCAAAGGCACCCCTCCAACTCCCCTCGACAAGCGACACAGACCACACCCGCAAGAGGCTGCAACACAAGGGCTGGACCGAATACCTCTTCGCTGGCGGCGGCATACGCAAGCCCTGCTCCCGCATCACAAAAATCCTCACAGAGGCCAAAGCACGCAACAAGACCAGCAAAGCGATCCTCGATCAACTCACAAACCTCCGATGACCAAGAGCCCCACCGGCGTCTGCGCCAAGACAGTCCCCCCGCTATCCTCTGCCCATGCCGCTCCTCCTCAACCCCTTCGCCAAGCTCCCAAACCCCCGCGCGGTCTGGGCCTGGGGCATGTTTGACCTTGCCAACCAATCCTTCCAGCTCCTCATCAACACGCTCCTCTTCTCCATTTTCATCCAGCAGGTCGTCGTCGTCGCCGACCCTGACAACCCAGACAAGGGCACCACCACCTGGATGGTCATGGTCGCCTCAAGCCTCCTTCTCATCGTCGTCCTTTCCCCCATCCTCGGTGCCCTTGCCGACCACAAAGCCTGGAAACGCAAGCTCCTCCTCACTTCCGGCCTCATCTGCGCCATCCTCACCGCATCCCTCGGCTTGCTCCAACCCGGACAGGTCGCCCTTGCTTTTGCCCTCTACCTCATCGCCGCCCTCGCCTGTGGCCTGGGTGAAAACTTTCTCGGCTCCTTCCTCCCGGAAATCTCCACCCCCCAAAATGTCGGCTTCGTCTCCGCCCTCGGCTGGACCATGAGCTACGCTGGCGCCCTCCTCCTCCTCGGCATCACCGCCATCTTCGCCTTTGGCCTGGGCTACAAAGATCCAGACCAGGCTCGCCCCATGTTCCTCTTCGCGGGGCTCTGGTTCGCGCTGGGCATCCTCCCCGCGTTCTTGTTCCTCAAAGAAAAAGCCACCCCCCAACCCGGCGCAGCCCACACCATCATCGGCCAGGCCTTCACACGCCTGGCCTCGAGCGTTCGCCAGGCACAACAACACCGACACCTCGCCCGCTTCTTCCTCGCCTTCTTCGTCTACAGCCTGGGCACGCAAACCGTCATCTACTTCCTCGGCCTGATCTCGACAGACATGGGCAACTCTCTCAGCCAGACCATCCTCTTCGCCCTTCTCGTTGCGCTCACCGCCGGGCTTGCTTCCGCCTGCGTTGCCTATATCCAGGACCGCATCGGCCACACCCGCACCGTCAGCATCTTCCTCATCACCTGGATTACCGCAACCGCGGGCCTCGCCGCCATCCAGCAGTTTGATGCCCCTTCCATATTCTTCTGGATCGTCGCCGGGCTCATCGGCATCGGCCTCGGGGGCATCGGCACCTCAAGCCGTGCTGTGGTCGGGGCGTTGAGCCCGCAAGAAAAAGCCGGCGAGTTTTTCGGCGTCTGGGGCACCGTCTTCAAGCTCTCCGGCATCGTTGGTGTGCTCGCCTTTGGCAAGGTCCAAACCACACTCGGACTCCCCGCAAGCCTCATCCTCCTCGCCGGATTTTTCGCAGCAGGCCTCCTCCTCCTCCGCCTCGTCGATGAATCTGCCGGCATCGCCGCCGCACATGCCCCCGATCAATCCCCCAATCGCCCGTCCGTATAAACTCCTCCATGACCTCAACCAAACAACCCCCCCGACAGCCCACCGAAGCCCCCCCAGAGCCCCGCCTCACCGACGCCCCGACCCCCGAGGGCCGCTTTGGCAAGTATGGCGGCTCCTACATCCCAGAAACCCTCATCCCCGCCTGTCAGCAGCTCGCAGAAATCTACCAGCAGGTCTGCCAGGAGGACCGCTTCTGGGACGAACTCCGCGACCTCCACAAGCACTACACTGGCCGCCCAACACCCCTCTTTAAGGCCGACCGACTCACATCCAACATCCGCGCCCGAGCCTCCCACGGCCACGGCGCCACAGTCTGGCTCAAACGCGAAGACCTCGCCCACACCGGCGCACACAAAATAAACAACACCCTCGGCCAGGCACTCCTCACAAAACGCATGGGCAAGCGGCGCGTCATCGCCGAGACCGGCGCAGGCCAGCACGGCGTCGCAACCGCAACCGCCGCCGCGCACCTCGGGCTCGAATGCGAGGTCTACATGGGTGCCGAAGATGCCCGCCGCCAGCACCTCAATGTCGTGCGGATGCAGATGCTCGGGGCGACAGTTATCGAGGTCGATTCCGGCAGCCGCACTCTCAAAGACGCCACCAACGAAGCCATGCGAGACTGGATGGAATCCGTCGAGCACACCCACTACATCCTCGGCTCCGTCGTCGGCCCACACCCATTCCCCATGATCGTCCGAGACTTCCAGGCCATCATCGGTCAGGAAACCAAGGCGCAATCCCTCAGGCACATGGGCCAGATGCCCAATGCCATCGTCGCCTGCGTCGGTGGTGGCTCCAACGCTGCGGGTATCTTTTTCCCCTTCATCGAAGACGATTCCGTCAAGCTCATCGGCGTCGAGGCCGGGGGCACATCCGCTGAAATCGGCCACCACGCCGCCCCGCTTGCTCTCGGCCAGCCCGGCATCCTCCACGGCTCGCTCAGCTATGTCCTCCAGGACGACAACGGCCAGACCTCCCCCGTCCACTCCTGCTCAGCCGGGCTCGACTACCCCGGCGTCGGCCCCGAGCACGCCTCGTGGAAAGATGCTGGTCGCGTCTCGTATACCCACTGCACCGACGATGAAGCCCTC
>JAJRZG010000083.1 GCA_024275365.1 Planctomycetota bacterium
CTCATCCGCCGGCCCGATCTTGATGCCGCCCGTACAGCCCTCGAAGGTGCCGGCTTCTTCTACCGCCGAGCCGCCAACCTCGATCTCTTCCTTGATACCCCCGAGTCAAGCCCGCGGCAGGCTGTCCACCTCGTCTACGCCGATGAGATCATCAAGCCCGGCGAAGTCGTTCCGAGCCCCAGCGTCACCGAGTCCACCGACTTCGGCACCTTCCACATCATCAATCTCGACGCCCTCGTCCGCATCAAACTCACAGCCTTCCGCGACAAAGACCGCACCCACCTCCGTGATCTCATCGAGGTTGGCCTGATCGATCAGTCGTGGACCGCAAAACTCCCTACCGAACTTGCCAACCGGCTGCAAACTCTCCTCGATACACCAGATGGCTGAATCTCCGTGAGGCGGCAGTCCGATAGCGGCAAGCACACCCGGCGGCTATCCATATCAACACCACAGCCCTACTATGGCCTCCCGGAGGCCCATCTCCGGCCCAATCCACATCCAACAAGGAGATTCCGGAGATGAAAAAGGTCCTCGTACTCGGTGGCGGCAAGGTCGGCAAATCAGTCGCGGAACTCCTCCTGGCCTGTGGTGAGGGCAACTACGCCGTCACCCTTGCCGACCACAACCAAGGCAATCTCCAGCAGGCGGCTGACAATATTTCCCGCCTCAAATCTCTCGTTCCCCATGCGGTCGAGTTTACGACTGTCGAGATCGACGCCACCGACCGCCCGGCTGTCCGCGAGTTGCTCAAGGGACACGATTACCTCATCTGCATGTTGCCCTTTGATCTTGTTGCAGGTATCGCTGAGGACGCCAACGAGTTGGGCGTGCATTACTTCGATGTCACCGAGGATGTCGAGACTTCCGACCAGGTCCGCGCCATCGCCGAGAGCGGCAACGCCGAGGTCGCCCTCGTCCCCCAGTGCGGGCTCGCCCCCGGCTATATCGCCATCGCGGCGTACGATGTCGCCAAGCACTTCACCGAGGTCGATCTGCTCAAGCTCCGCGTCGGTGCGCTGCCGCAGTATCCGACCAACGCCCTCCGCTACAACACGAGTTGGTCGACCGCCGGCGTCATCAACGAATACTGCGAGCCCTGCAATGTCATGATTAACGGCGAGTTTGCCAAGCTCCCCGCACTCGAGGGCTTCGAGTCGTTCAGCTTCGAGGGCGTTGAGTACGAAGCCTTCTACACCTCCGGCGGCGTGGGCACGCTCATCGACACGCTGATTGCCGAGGGCAAGACTTGCGGCGAGTCACGGATCGCCTACAAGACGATCCGCTACCCCGGCCACCGCGACCTGATGAAGTTTCTCCTCGAGGATCTCCGCCTCAATGTCGAGCACGCCGAGCCCAGCCGCAGTGGTGTGACCTTCAACCGCCAGCTCTGCATGGATCTCATCGACCACGGCATCTCCCGCTCACTCCAGGATGTCGTCGTCGTCTTCATCAACGGCATCGGCACGAACAAGGCGGGCTCCCGCGAGCAGATCAACTTCAAGCGGGCGATCCGGGCGGTCACCATGTTCGGCCGCGTCTGGCCGGCGATCGAGTTGACGACGGCTGCGGGGGTTTGTGCGATGGTCGATCTCCACCGCCTCGGCAAACTCCCCCAGACCGGGTTTATCCGCCAGGAGGAGTGCTCTCTCGACGCCTTCAACGCCACGCTCTTTGGCTTGGCCTACGCAGCCCCCGAGACGCTCGAACACACCATTCTCGGTAAGGGCTGAGCCCTACGGTGGCACGGCTCTCCGAGCCGTGCGGCTGGGTTGAGGTTGTTCGCCCCACCGGGTGTTGTCCGTTTCCCGGTTTGCCCCTCCGGGGCGATTCCGGCTGTCTCTCTCTTGGTGGGTTCCGGGGTATCCCAATCTCGCCCCGGAGGGGCGAACTACTCGAAGAGCCTCCACACCCTCATACCCCGACCTATCCTCCGGCCATGGCAACTTCACTCACACTCGTTGAACAGATCGCCACCCGGTACGCTGTCGGCCTTGCCCCCGA
>JAJRZG010000084.1 GCA_024275365.1 Planctomycetota bacterium
ACATGCAGCACGCCCACCGAGGCGTGCGCGAAGAAAGCCGCGTCGGTGTCGTGCTCTTTGACGATCACCCGGAACCTGCGCACAAACTCGCCGAGCCGATCGACGGGGACAGCGTTGTCTTCGACAAAGGTGATGGGCTTGCGGTCGCTGACGGTGCCGTGGAGGAGGGGTTCGCCAGCCTTGCGCAGTGCCCAGGCGCGGAGCATGGCGTCTGCCTCGGTGTGGGTGGTGATTGCGCGGGATTTGGCGATCTGCCGGAGCGATGCAAAGTCCGCCTCCAGTTCGGCCGTCTCGCGCTCGGCGGTGTATTCAACATAGAGCACCGCGCTGGTCTGTCCGCCTTCGATCTGTGGCAGACGCTCTACGACACGGCGATACTCGCGGTTGGCGCGGGCCAGTGCGATCACCTTGTCATCGAGCAGTTCGACCGCGGTGGGTCGGGTCTCCAGGATCGGCAGCACCGCCTCGATCGCCTCATCGACACTCGAAAACGGCACAACCGCGAGCCCCCGGGCAGCGGGGATGCGGTGGAGTTTCAACTCGGCAATCAATGTGAAACCGAGCGTGCCCTCGCTGCCACAGAGCAGAGGCGTGAGGTCGAGGTCTTCTGGTGTGGTGCCCACATCAAGCTGAGCGAGGATCATGTCGAGTGCGTACCCAGCGTTTCGGCGGATGGTCTTGGGGTAGCGTTCACGGATGAAGTCTTCGTGGCGGCGGACGATATCTGCGACGCCGAGAGAGAGCCCACGCGAGCGGCTCCGATCTGGCGGGCTGGAAAGCCCGCTCCCCTGTGTAGAACACGGGCTGGAAAGCCCGCCCCCCTGTAAAGCGGACCCGCCCCCCTGTGGTTGGTCAGGGGCGGAGCCTTTCTTGGCCCCGGACTCTGGGGCGGGGCCTTTCCAGGCCCCGAGTCGAACCCGCGAACCATCGGCCAGACACCCCTCGATGGCGTGAATGTTCTCGCTTGTGCGCCCATACCGGATCGACCTCGCCCCGGCTGCATTGTTGCCGATACACCCACCGATGCAGGCGTGACGACTGGTGGCCGGGTCCGGAGCAAAGAACCACCCGGTCGGGGCGAGTTGGGCGTTGAGGTCGTCGATCGTAATGCCCGGCTCGACCACGCACCGCCCAGCCTCGGCATCAACACTCCGCACCGCGCAACAGTCGCGTGAGAGATCGATCACCACCGCCCGATTGGTACACTGCCCCGCCAGGCTCGTCCCCCCGCCACGCGGAAGCATCGGCACGCCATGGGCAGCACAGACCGAAACCGCCTTGGCAGCATCCTCGATACTCGCCGGAATCACCACCCCCATCGGCTCGACTTGATAGAGCGAGGCATCGGTGGCGTAGAGCATCCGGTCGTGGTGGCCAAAGCGGATGTCGCCAACGACATGCTCACGGAGCTGCCGGGCGAGGTTCTGCGTGGCATCATCGAGAACAGGAAGGGAGTGCCGGACGGGGTGTGAACGCGACGGCTTGGCCATAGACGGAGTGTAGAGGCACTTGGCCCGGCTTCACGCTGGGGCTCATTCCTGCTCCCTCCCCCGCGCCTCGCGGTGGAGGGTTGGGGAGGGGGTGCCTCTTTGCCTTTATGCGTTGGCTCCTCGCGTGCGATTCGGGCTCTGCTTTGTCACCGCTGTGTCACAGCCTCCCACTCTCGCGGCACTTTTGGCAAGCCCAGCGGTATATTCAACCGAGCAACACCATTAAGGAGGACCACACCATGTCCAGCCGAACACGCTCCCGCTTTGCCATCACCACCGCCCTTGCTCTCCGCCCCGCCCGCCTGGCCCTCGCCGCTGGCCTGTGCCTGGGGGCAGCCTCCCCACTGCTGGCAACAACAAAAAACCCCGACGACCTCCCCGTCAGCCAGATCACCCTCTACCGCTCCGGCGTCGGCTCCTTCGTCCGACAGGGAACCGTCGAAGGTGATGCTGACATCCACCTGCGCTTCCGCACCGACCAGGTCAATGACATTCTCAAGTCGATGATCGTGCTCGATCTCGATGGCGGGCGGGTCGAGGGGGCGACCTATGGCTCGAAAGAGCCCCTCAGCCGCCGGCTGGCGAGCTTTGCGGTCAATATCGCGGATAACCCGAGCCGGGCGGAGTTGCTGAACAGGCTGCGGGGGGCGCGGGTTTCGATCCGCACAACAGAGGGCACCTCCGAGGGCTCGGTGCTCGGCGTCGAATACGACCAGGTCGTCTGGCCGGATGGGCAGCGGGAAACGCAAGCGACCGTCTCGCTGGTCACGCCCGAGGGCATCTGGTCGGCGGGCGTGGACGACATCCTCAGCTTCCGCATCCTCGATGAAGACCTCGCAGCCGAACTGAACAAGGCGCTGGTCGCGCTGGCTGAGCACCGGGCTGACAATGTGAAGACGCTCGACATCGCCTTCCGGGGCAACGGCGAGCGGGAGGTCATGGTCGGGTATGTCCACGAGACACCCGTCTGGAAGACCAGCTATCGGCTGGTGCTGCCCGAGGGCGAGGATGATCGGCTCACGCTCCAGGGGTGGGCAATCGTCGAGAACACGACCGAGGAAGATTGGGAAGATGTCCGACTCTCGCTTGTTGCCGGGCAGCCGATCAGCTTCATCATGGATTTGTACGAGCCGCTGTTTATCCAGAGGCCGGAGGTGCCGGTGCCGACGGGGGCGGGGGCGAGGCCGAGGTCGTATGGCGGTGGGCAAAGTTCATTCCAGTTTGCAGATGCGGAGGCCCGGTCTGCCGGGCGAGGTGGAGGGCGTGGTGACAAGACCATGATGGCCCCGGCTGCCGAGATGGACGCATATGCCAGCCGGATGCGAAGTTCGATGGCCAGTGTCAATCTCGGCGAAGCGATGGGCCGAAGCGTCATCGCGGCTGCCTCCGGCCAGGATGTCGGTGAGGTCTTCCAGTTCACGCTCGACGACCCCGTGACCGTCGGGCGGCAGCAGTCGGCGCTGCTCCCGATCATCGCCGGCGATATCGAGGGCCGCCGGGTCAGCATCTTTAACCAGGCCGACGGCCTCACGCACCCGATGCGCGGCGTCGAGGTCTCCAACGACACCGGGCTCCAACTCATGCCCGGCCCCATCGCGGTCTATGACGGCAGCGCCTACGCCGGGGACGCCCAGATCGGGCATGTCTCACGCGGTGACGAGCGGCTGCTCGCCTATGCCGTCGATCTCGATGTCGATGCCCGCGTCGAGAACGAGGGGCACGCGACCATCCAGAAGCTCACCATCGTCGGCGGCATGATCCGCCAGCAGACGATCGACCGCAACAAGGCCGAGTATTTCTTTGACAGCAACGACCAGTTCCGCGAGCGGACGATGATCGTCGAGCACCCCAAGCTCGGCGGCTGGAAGCTGATCGACACACCCGAGCCCGAAGAGATCGCGGGCAACCTCTACCGGTTCGAGATCGAGCTCGGTGCAGGCGAGAAAGGAAAACTCAGCGTCACCCAGGAACGCAC